>CAYSYX010000147.1:0-18847 GCA_964435055.1 uncultured Polyangium sp.
TTGAAGCACCACGCGGTATCCGTCGTTATCCTCGAACGTTCTGCCGCGTAAATCCCAATACGGATTCAGCGCGGCGACGCGCTTGAAGCCCGCGTCGGTCATGCGTTGACAAACCCGCTGCCATTCTTCCGGGTCGGGGAGGTAAAACACCACCAAATCCTCGCCCGTGGGTCGTGGTGTCACCGGATGCGTGCGGCAATAAGTAAACTCGAAATGATACTGCATGTCCGGGTGACCAAGCATAATGCCGTCGAAGCCGTCGTGATCCTCGAAGCCTCCGACAACCGTCAGGCCGAGGCCGTCGCAATAAAGTTCGCGAGTGCGTCGTAGATCCGTCGCCGGACGAGCGATACGTACATGCGTCTGCATGACGTGCCGTTTTATCCAATGACGCAGCCCATGTCCATCCGCACGCAGCGAGGCGTGTTCTTTTTTGGTCTTGCGAAAAAAAGTGTCGTCGATTCGTGAAGACGGAGTCCAACATATTGATTCTGCGATAAGGGCGCAGTAATGCCCAAGAATCGGCAGCTTCAAGGAGGTTGGACGATGACATCCCATTTCAAATTGGTCTTCTGTTGGCTTGTGGCTCCCTGCGCCCTTTCCGCTTGCGCTCAAATCGTGGGAATCGAAGATCCCATTCCGATTGATCAAAAACCGCCCGAAAATACGAGCAGCAGCAGCAGCAGCACCAGCGGCAGCAGCAGTGGCAATGCTTCGAGCTCCTCCGGAATGATGGGAGGCAATCCGTCGAGCCCTTGGATTGGTTGGCGTATGCCAAACCCCGCCGAAACAGGCTTACCAAACCCGTCCAAATATGTGGACGATGCCGCGAAAGAAGTCATTTATGACCAAGTGACGGGTCTTTTGTGGCAGAAAACGGTCGACGGCGGCTCGTACACCTATGAAGGAGCCAAGACCGTCTGCAAGAATCTGACCTACGGCGGCTACTCGGATTGGCGATTGCCGTGGCGCATCGAATTGGTTTCACTCGTCGACTTCACCCGATCGAATCCTCCGATTGATCCGATCTTCGCGAATACACCGGTCGATGGTTTCTGGTCGGCGTCCGGCTATTCGAGCAACACAGGTTATGCCTGGGCCGTGAGCTTCGTCGATGGCGATACCGAGGCCGTCGTAATCGAAACGCAGTACCGCGTGCGATGTGTGCGTTGAGCCGCGCCAAACTCGAAAGGAAAAACGAACATGCGAAAAACCAACGTACAACAATGGCTCGTTCTCATGGCGATTTGTGTGGGTCTGATTTGGGCGGCGCAAAGTCGAGCCGATGCCCCCATGGACCAATACGCTATGATGGGCGGCACCGTGCTCGATCGAAAAACGCAGCTGACTTGGGAGCAAAATGCTGATACGTCGACTTTCACGTTCGATGAAGCCAAAACGTATTGCGACACCTTGACCCTGGGCGGATTGAAGTGGCGTGTGCCCAGCATGAAGGAACTCCAAACCATTGTCGATGAAACACTGGTCGATCCTTCCGCCGATCCCAACGCATTTCCCGATACGAAAATCGATGACTACTGGACGTCGTCGATTTACGAACTCGACCCGACGAGCGCTTGGACGTTACACGCGGATTTTGGCGGAACCGGCGTGGATCCTGTCACGACACCGCATTATGTCCGCTGCGTGCATGGACCGTGATTGGTTTTTCCGGGTAAGACCAATCGTCCGCCCCGCAGCGTCAATTCTTCACTTCAACCGGTGGCTTCAAAGGCAACGGCTCCCAGCGTAACGAGTCGCCGAGGAGCGTCGATACGCGTTTGGCACGGCCACCATCGAGACGCATCACATAAAGTCCCGGCCCTTCGCCGGAGGTGCGCGTCGAGAAAAACGCCACGAGCCGTCCATCCGGACTGCATGCCGGGTATCCATTGCGTCCTTGATTCTGCGTCAATCGAATCATCCCGCCGCCACGTTCGTCCGTCGATACGAGGTCCGTGTCTTTTCCAACGCCCACCGCATAAACAACCCGAATCCCATCGGGGTGATTGCAAAACGTCGGTGAAGAAGCGAATAATCCGTCGGGAGAAATCGCCTTGCCGTCCACGTAAATACGTTGGCCCCACTGTCCCTCCCCGGAAAAACCAATTTTACCCGATGGAGAAAACGACGGACGTAACGCCATACCCACGTCGCTCACGGGGGCGAGATTCGTGAAGTCCGGCCCCGCAAAAAGCTTGATCGACGTTCCCACACCCACGGACACCGCGACGCGCGAGCGATCCTTTGAAAACGCGAGGCCATACACCGAACCTTTCATTGGCAAATCAATCAACGTACCCGATGCCGTACGAATCTTGAATTCACCTTTGTCTCGGCTCGTCGTATAATACAGCTCTTCATTTTTCCCGAAGGCCGGCGATAACGCAATTTCATTCGCCGCGGAAATCGGCCGAGCGTCGTGACCATCGGCGTCCACGGTAAATACCTGACGCAAACTGCTCATGCCCGAAACGAACGTCATGCGACTGGCAAAACTGCCATTCGTTCCCGTCAGCGCGCCGATGATCAAGTCGGACAAACGATGCGCTTCGTCGCGAAATGAATCCTTGGCGACGATGAACCGTTTGTCGAATACCGCCGTGGCCCCGTGGTTGACCAGAAAAACCCGTCCCCGCAACGCCACCTTGTCCTCGGAGGCCATCGGCGCCGCTCGTACTTCCACCAAAGCTTCGACCTTTTTCCTCGACCAAGCCGCCACATCGAGCTCGTCGGCGGAGCTGTACGTCTCCGGCGTTTCATCATCGGAGAGCAATTCGAATTCGCCGGACAAATCCAAATCCCGCCGGGCGACATTACGCAAAATGACGTCTTCCTCGTCGAAGCTGGACGAGGGCAAGACCGCAATGCGCGGCAGCGGCCGTGTCGCTCCCGCAACGACGACGATATTTCCCAACAAATCGTCCGGGCGCGGAGGTTCTTGTGCCGCAGGTTCGTCAGCCCAAACGGGAACAACCGAAGCCAGGAGCGACAAACTCCACAAGGAAGCGAGGGCGAGCGCGCGGTTCATCAATCGCATCTTTCCGGTGTGCATGTGAACGTGAGCGAAATCTGCGTTTGCAAAATGTCCGGGTAATTCTCGGGCGGCGGCGGAAGCTCGTCCCCTTTGGCGCTCTCCAATGCTTTTCGCGCAGCATTGTCGAAAGCTGCTTGACCGCTGGGATGGATGGAGAAATCAGCTACCGATCGACCATTCGACAACGTCACGGTCGCCGAGACGCGATGCTTGACGATCTCCTCCGGCGACAAACCCGATCCCGAGACGCGAAATCGTCGACTGAACCAACTGCGGATTTTCTCACGATACAAATCGACGGCTCGCGCTTTGAGCGGATCCATTTCTTTGCCGTCTTTCGATCCATCATCGTGGCCTTTTTCGTCGACATTCGCGGGCGGCGTTTCCTCTTTCGGCACTTCGACGGGCGTTTCGACGTCTTTGGCCAATTCCGCATCCGGCGGTGGAGGCGTCGTGTCCAATTTCGCCATTTCCACCTCCTTCGGCGGAATGGCTTCTTCGGTCTTCTCGGCTTTCGTCGAGACAAACGCTTCTTGTTTGACGCGTTTTTTGACTTTGGGCTTGAGCCACCGATCGGGCAATTTGGAATGATCCCGTTTTCCGCCCAGCTTCAATGTGGGCGAATCCAGATCGAGCACGGGAACGACTTTGACCGGGACGCTCGGCCCGGTATCGATTTCCGCAACGGCCGCCGGTTTGTGCAGGTTCGACAAACGCAATAACAACACTGCGCCGGCTTGCACGTTCGCCGCCATGACGATGGCAAAAATAATCTCCGCCGTGCTGAAATTGCGCGGAGGTTTGTCCCGGACAATACGCCGCTCGTATTGCTCCAGGTCGGCATCGAATCCCGGCGCTCCCGCGGTCAATTCACGCCCTCCTCTTCAGGCTCGACGAGCAGATTCAATCCCAGCACTCCGGCGGCCCGCGCAGCCGCAACCACGCGCGCGACGGCTGCATAACGCGCATTCTTGTCCGCGCGAATGTACAGCTCTTTTTCCTTTTGAATGCGTGGATTCGTCGCCAGCACACCTTCGACGCTGGCCGTCACGTCGTCTTCCCCGAAAAACACTTTTTCGTCTTTCGTGACGGTCACGACGAGCTTGGTATCTTTGACCGGCGCTTCCGTCGCGTCGACATTCGGCAATTCCACGCGTAATCCCGACGTCAACAGCGGCGCCGTCACCATGAAGACGACGAGCAACACCAGCATGACATCGACGAGCGGCGTCACATTGATCTCGCCGAATCCTCGTCCGCGTTTTTTTCGAGAACCGGTTGCCATGCCCATGATGCAGCATCCTTTCCGAGGTCGAGCGATTACGCCGTTTTGGTTCGTTTGACCGCCGCGGGGACTTCCGAAATCAGCGCCACCCAACCATTGCTCGCCGCTTCAATGGACGACATGAGCCCGTCAATGCGTTTGTTCAACGAATTGTACGCGACGACGGCGGGAATTGCGGCAGCCAAACCGATCGCCGTGGCAATGAGCGCTTCACCGATGGCCGGTGCGACCACGGGCAAGCTTGCGCTTTTCGCCTGACCGATGCGCAAGAATGCATCCATGATGCCGTACACCGTGCCGAACAATCCGACGAACGGCGACGCCGAAGCAATCGTCGACAGCGAATTCATCAATGACCCGGCGCGTTCTTCTTGATCCACGAGCGCCCGTTTGGCGACCGAATCGAGAAGTTTTGGATTTCCCGCACGTTTTCCCAATTCGAGAACGACGTGCGCTCCCGGAGCATCCGCATAACGACTGGCCGCGGCGAACAATGTCTCCGCATCCAGCGCCATTTGAGCTTCCCGCTGAAAACGTCGCTCGGCTCGGCCGAGGCGCCCCAATTGGAGCCATTTCAACAGCGCAATGACCCATACCATCGCGGCTGCGGCGACGAGAATCCAGACAACGACGAACACCGGACCCGACGAATGCAGAATCAACGAAATCGGATCAAGCCGAATCGGTGCACCCGTGCCAATTGCGATATCGGTCATGACCTAGTCTCCTCAATCGGCGAGCAATACTTCCACGTAACGATCTTGCGCCCAACCGTCATCATCGAGGCCCGTGGCGGTGATTTCTCCATGCGACGTCGTGGAAACGCGGTCCTTTTCCATGCCTTTTTTCGCCAGGAATTCCGCTACGCTTCCCGCGCGCTTTTGCCCGAGGCCGAAGTTGTATTCGGTTTCGCCGCGCATATCCGTGTGCCCAATCAGCTTCATTCCGCGCCCGGCGAGCGCTCCCGTCGTAAAACAACGCGCCAACGCCACGAGCGAATTCGCCGCATCCTTGTCGATATCTGCGGAATCGAATCCAAAGTGCATCGTCGGAATATCGCCGCACGCTTTGACGATACGATCTTCGATATGGACCACGCCATACGTTGGCGACGCCGCAGCCGCAGCATTGATTTTTGCCGCATTGGGTTTGTCCGGTGCGACCACCTGCACCGCAACGGGCGTCGATGTCGATTGCGTCGCCGCTCCAAGAGCCGTCTTGGGCGATGCTGCGGGATCCGACCCGCAACCCAGCGCGAACAATGCGACGAGAGAACCGACGATGATGGGCGTTTGAACTGACATGACTCCTCCGTCAAAACCGTTGCGATCTGTAAAACGAGAAATGGTGATCGCCATAGCTGCGTTTCCTACACGTCGGCCATCGAGTCGCACGGACCCTGGTGACGAGTCTGATTCGAGCTTCAGTTCTGGGTTAAACGGTACGCGGTCCTCGGGCCAAATTTTTGATGCACGTTTTTTTGTGTCGGTGCAAACCGGCCCTCGAGGTCCCCAACCTCTGCACTCGAAAGGGCTAGCAACCGCGGCGTGACCCGTCAAGGTTCGGTCCGCAAAGAATTTTCCATCGAAATCATGGATTGACGGCGGCTCGATTGGGGGCTAATGACGCGATGTCGGATTTCTCCAAAGGATTGTGTCATGGCTCTGCCCAAGCTCCTCGAAGGTCGTCTTTCGCTTCCCATCATCGGCGCGCCGATGTTCATCGTTTCCGGTCCCGAGCTCGTTATTGCGCAATGCAAAGCGGGTATCGTCGGTTCGTTTCCCGCGCTCAATGCCCGTCCGAAAGAACAACTCACAGAATGGCTCGGGCGCATCAAAAAGGAGCTCGCCGAATATCAAGCTCAGCACCCCGATCGTCCGGTCGCACCATTTGCCGTCAATCAAATCGCCCACAAGTCCAATGATCGCCTCGAATACGATATGCGGGTGTGTGTCGAGCACCAAGTGCCGATCATCATTACGAGCCTCCGGCCGCCGGCAGAAATCGTCAATGCGGTGCATTCTTATGGCGGCATCGTTTTGCACGATGTCATCAATGTGCGTCATGCGGAAAAAGCGCTCGAAGAGGGGGTCGACGGTCTGATTCTCGTGTGCGCGGGCGCGGGTGGACACGCGGGAACGTTGAGCCCCTTTGCATTGCTGACCGAAGTGCGGCGTTTTTACAATGGAACCATTTGCTTGGCCGGAGCCATGACGAGCGGCGCGCATGTCTTGGCCGCGCAGGCCATGGGCGCGGATTTGGCGTACATCGGCACGCGTTTCATCGCCACGGAAGAAGCCAACGCGATGGCCGAATACAAGCAAATGCTCATTGACACGACCGCGAAGGACATCGTGTATTCATCGCTCTTCACCGGAGTGCATGGCAATTACTTGAAACCGGCCATTGCGAAGAATGGAATGGACCCGGACAATCTCCCGTCGGCAGACAAAACCACGATGAACTTTGGTTCCGGTGGCAATACGGCGGCGAAAGCTTGGCGCGACATTTGGAGCGCCGGACAAGGCGTCGGCAATATCGTCGATGCGCCGAACGTCGGGAAGCTCGTGGCGCGTATGCGTGAGGAATACGATACGGCGTTCGAGGCCTTGGCCAAGAATGCTCGTACCGGAAAAACCTGATCGCGATCAAAATGCAGGAATGACCGATGCTCGCTCCCGTGTGAGGCGCACAGCTTCGACAAAACGCGGATCCCCATGGAGCGGCACGAAAATCGGACAATGCTCGAGCCAATAAATGTCCGCCAGCGGTTCTCTGGCCGCCCGGCAAATCTGATCCAGCGCCAATTCGAGGTGTCCTTTGAAAGCGACGACCTCCGAAATCCATTGCCGGGCCAGGATTTTGTACCGCGGGGTTTCGGAAGGATCCAATTCCGAAGGGTGTCGCAACAGCGCATCGAGATTTTCTTGGCGACCTCGTAATACCCCCAGATAGTCCTCCGTAAATCGCCCCAATGATTGCTTCGCCGACCATTCAATCGCGGGAAGGACGGCTTCGAATGCGCGCAAATCATTGTGCCACATCGCGTCGCGTACGCGCGCGACCATGGAAAGACGAAATCGGTCCGTCCGTTCAAACGCTTCCAATTTGGAAATAGCCGCCAACGCTCGTTGCCGTTGATTCGACAAAGACAACGTACGTGCCAAATGCGCCCACGCGCCCGTGTGATGCGGATCGAGCTCGGTCGCCAAGGTCAAATGCTGGATCGCTTTTTCGAGATGTCCCGCTTCGCTCTGCAAAATGCCGACGAATTCATGCGCAGGCGCACACGTCGGCGCAATCTCCAGGGCGCGTTGCAGCGCGGGAATCGCCAAATGATATTCACCGCGATTCGTCGCCAAACTTCCCGCCGCCAAATGCGTTTCGGCAATATCCGGCGCAACTTGCAAGGCTCGTTTTACACTGGCCAAAGCGAGCGATTGCCAGGGCGGCTCCTTTTTCCCATAACCCAAAAACCACGCGCGGCACGAGGCCAATGCATGTGCGGCGATGGCCGGCAAAAATCCCGGCGCCAAGGCCAATACACCATCCAGCAGCTTCACCGCATTTTCGACGGATGTCGGATCCGGCGTCCGCATTTCGTGGCGCGCTTCGATATACGCTTCGACGACGGATGTCGGGGCGGACATCGAATGCACCATCGTCGACAATTCGATGCGTAATTCTTCCGCGACTCGGCGCACGACCGAATCCTGAAATTGAAATAGATCTTTCGCGTCGCCGTCGTGCTGCTGGACCCAGCGCTGCACACCCGTCGTGGCATCGATGAGACGCACCGAAACTCGAATATGATTTCCACCGGCTTGTACGGCGCCGTCAATGATCGCACATACACCCAATTCTTTGCCGATCGCGATCGGATCCCGAGACGAACGAAATCGTTCCAATGCTCCGCTGCCCAGGACGAAAAGCCCGCGCGTTCGGGAAATGGCATCGACGAGTTCGTCGGTCAAAACTTCCGCCACGTATTGCTGATCCGGCGGTCCACGATAACGAAACGGCAAAATCGCCAGTTTCTGGGACGTCGCTTCCACGGCCGACGTCGGCGCAATCGGTGGCGATTGCACTTGGGCCGAGGCTTGCGTGAAGTCCAGTTCGAATGCCGTCTTCTCGTCCGTCGCTTCCATCAATGCGTCAATGGCCGCGATGAACGCCGCCGTCGATTGCGGTCGCGCATTCGGATCGAGCGACAAACAGCGCAAAGTCAACGCCGCGAGCGCCGGGGCAATCTCCGCCGACTCGCGTTCGATTCGAGCTGCAATATCCGTCGAATTCCCCGCCGGCCGTTCGCCGACGAGCATTTCATACAAAACCACGCCGAGCGCATAGATGTCCGTCCGAGCGTCGATACGTCCGTTCGTCGCCTGCTCGGGCGCCATATAATTCGCCGTACCGAGCGCGCCGTGCGTCAATCCCAAATCATCATCGAGTCCCCGAGCAATGCCGAAATCGGTCAATACGAGTCTCCCCGCTTCATCCACGAGCACATTCGTCGGCTTCAAATCCCGATGAATCACTTCGGTTGCATGCGCCGCACCCAGAGCTTCAGCGATCGTTCGAGCCATGCTCATCGCCTGTTGCGGCGGTAATGGACCGCGTTTGCGCATCAAGGATCGCAACGTCGAACCGGCGATGAATTCCATCGTCAAGTACAAATATCCATTGTGTTCGCCGATATCATACACGCGAATCACATGCGGATGATTCACGCGCCGCGCCAGGCGCACTTCTTGACGAAAGCGCATCGCCGACGCGCGATATTCCTCGGCATGCAGGGGCATCAATTTCAAAGCGACATCATCGGCCAAAACCGTATCCGTGGCTCGATACACCACCGCCATCCCGCCTCGGCCAAGAAGCTCTTTGATCTGATATCGATCCGCAAACACCGTTCCGGTTGCGAGTTCCAAGGTAGGTGTTCCGAAGGCCATGTCGATACGATGATACACGCATCGACATGGCGATTGAAAGTGGGTTCTTGCCGTTCAATGCGGCAATGAAGATCAGAAGCGACGGCTGGGAGCTCCGCGCTCCACAGGCTCGTGAGATCCAGATTGCACGATATTCCGTCCAGAGTCCTGAACCTTCGCGGTCGATTCCGAATCCGTCGAATCAACCAACGAAAAAGCCGCCAGCAAACCAATCACGCCTCCCGCAATCATCAAAAATGCTTGCAGCGAGTGCGAAATCGAATCCATTGCAAAATTGGCGTGCAACAAGGTCATCTCCTTGATCGAAACAAAATACGGCCCGGCCCGAAGCGCCAATACCGCATTCCGGTAAACGCTCGACAACCCAAAGCTCTGCCCAGAGCTTCGGCGTCACCACGATCGGCACCGTCGAGCGATGCCAACATTGCCACGTTAGACGCGCACGTCCAGTACCAATTCCTTCAGGGCGGACAGGATATGTCAGCCCTCAAAGGCTCGGCATTTTGCCCGGAAACACCATCAACGACCCGGATCCGCGCTCCGGCGACGACGCGCTGGACGCTCCGGCATCGAACCTGCCCCGCGAGCTTGCGCACAGGCTGGGTTCGTCCCTCGCGGTACGTTCCGTTCGGCGAGAAACACGCGATGAACTGTCCCGAGCAACCCGGTTTACGACTTCACACGCGGCTTGCGCAACACTGGATCGCTCGCGCGCCAATCATCGAGCGGCACGGTCGGATGCATCGGCGTACGGTAGGTCCCCGCCAAGATCCTGGCAAAACTCGTCGCCCCCGAGCTCACCACTGGAATGTGCTGGAACGACATCGTCAAATAAAACATCCGGTAGTGGAAGAAGTTTTTTTGGACAATCGCGTCGGCCGTCCGCGGCGAAGCGCCAAGGTTTGTCCAGAAACTCGGATGAATGGACAACGGAGGACGCTGCGAAATGGCCAAATGAAACGAATCGATTCGCAGCAAAAGCGTTCGGCCATGTTCCGCATCGCAGCGCGAAAGAATACGCGCCGTGATCGGCACTTCCGGTTGCCCATAACCAGGCGTTCCGCGCAAAACGAGTGATATCGTCGCCCCGTCCGGCTGGTGCCAAGCCGCTTCGACCGCGGCGGGATCATGCAAGGGCACGAGCACATTCAATCCTCGATTGTTACGCACGAGCGCCTGCACGAAATGCGTATTGCCCCCGGGCGCACCTGCACCCACGATATCGTCGACATCCACCAGCGACACTGGGCCCAGTTTCTTCCATTGCCCAGCCGCGACTTCATCCAATGCCTCTTCCACCGAACGCATCGGCGGAACCTGTTCATTTCGTTCGGCCCAGGCTCGATCCGCGAGTTCGTCCGCCAATTGCCCAGCCAAACCTTCGTCGCCGTTCGTCGATACATGCACCGCCCAACCCAAATCATCGCCGTTGGTATAAGGATGCACCATGAAAAGACTCGCCGTGAGCACGCGCGGGTCGTCTTCCAGTTTTCGCAAATGCCGGAATACTTTGCGCATGGGCGAAAGGAAATCAATCGTCACGCCTCCGCCCAGCAAAAGAGGCATCTTTCTCCAAGCATGGACGGGACGAATTTGCCCGCGCAAAGCTCGAATCAATCGATTCCCGGCGCGAAATCCCGTCGGCGCCAAGTCCCAATGCGGGTTCGTCCGGTACGCAACGAGCACATCCGCCGGATCGACCATTCCCGCGGACAAGTTTGCATGCAAATCGTAACTCACGGCGATTTTCACGTCCGGCCCGACGATGCTGCGCACGCGACGCAAAATGACCCCTTCCGGCGCTTCGGCCAAATCCTTCACTTCCATGGATCCATGCAACGCCAAATAGACGCCGTCGACAGGCAGGGCCGCTTGCAATGCATCCAGCAAATCCTGCAGAAGCCCGTCGAAACATTCTTTCGTCAATGGACCGCCGGGAACGGCCAGCGCCGAAATGAGCGGCACGGCCGTGACATTTCCCGCCGCGTTCGCCGCTTGGACAAACCCGGTGAGCTCCGCATGCGGCATGAACGATTTGAGCTCCGTATGCCGCAAGGAAGTCGCTTCGGCCAATGCTTCGCCCCGCATGAAATGCATCCGCTCGAAATCGTCGCGGGTCACGAGCAGAGGCGAATACGTATTCGCCTCGTGGAAAATGCGTCCATAAGCGATGCGGAGCGGCCGTCCGCCGCGCCCGAGTTGTTTCCAGAACTTGCCGATCATGAAAACAATTCTCCCATGAACATCGATAAGAGCGCTTGACGGACGGGGGGAGGCGCCGCTTCGAGAATGCGGTGAATCAATCCGGCTCGTTCGGGGAGTTTTCCGTCGGTGATTCCCAATTGCGCCATGATATCGCCGGCACTGATTCCATCTCCGCCGCCGTCGCCCGCGAGCGCCGATAACATCATGACGACTTCGGGTGGGGGAATCATTCGTTCGGGCAAATCTTTGGCGCAATCGGCCAAGTCTTTGGCAAAATCGGCGGCCCGATCGGCGTTGCCCGGATCAATCGTCAAATGAATATGCGCCGGGGATTTTCCAAAACTGTAGGTTGGCTGGACGTACCATCCGCGCTCCGACAAACGGTCGGACAATTCGAAGACATCGCCCGTGTCGGTCGTCAAGGCCAAGACATTCGCGTTCGGTTTGGCGACCAAACGAATGCCGGGCGTATGATTGATGGTGGAGACGATCTGCTGCGTCGCCGACCACATCTTTTTCGCGCGTTCGCGATAACCTTGACGTCCCAGATGCTTGATGATCGCCAATGCCGCCGCGGTTGCGGCGATGGACTTCGATCCGAGAATGGACGAATTGACGATGGCGTATCCGGTCCAATTGGCGCAAGCGAAGTATTGAGCGTTTCGCAATTCGCGTCGTCGTTGCAAGAGGACGGAGATGCCTTTCGGCGCGAAGCCATATTTGTGTAAATCGACCGAGATGCTCGTCACGCCGTCGACTTGAAAATCGAAGGGCGGGACATCGACGCCATTGTCGCGTAAAAACGGCAGGACACAACCGCCGACACAAGCGTCCACGTGCATGAGCGTCCCGTGTTCTTTGGCCAGAGCGGCTAATTCGGTAATGGGATCGACGACGCCATGCGCATAACTCGGAGCGGATCCGACGACGAGAATGACATTATCGTTCATTTTGGCGCGGGCGTCATTGACATCGGCGCGCATGGTGTCGGCATCGATAGCGACGGAAATGATCTCCACGCCGAGGTAATGGGCGGCCTTGTGAAAACACGCGTGGGCCGTTTCGGGCAGGAGCATTTGGGGGTTTTTGATGTGCGGCCGGGTTTTTCGCGCATAATCACGAGCTGTTTTGACGGCCAAAATGACGCTCTCGGTGCCGCCCGTCGTGGCTGTTCCCGCGGCGCCTTCGGGGGCCTGCATCAAATCGAGAATGGCATGGACGAGGGCATTTTCGAGGACTCGAGCGGACGGATAAACGGTCGGGTCGAGGCCATTACCTTCCATACAGGCGGCAAAAGCTTCGCGGGCGAGGGTTTTTGTTTCCGCGCCGGGGTCATAAACGAAAGCGAAGGCATGCCCGTCGCTCTTCAGATCGCGAGCTCGGGCGTCGTTCAAGAGGCTGAGGATTTCTTCGCGAGATTGGCCGATTTCGGGAAAGCTCATGGTTGCTCCGGCCGGCGACGATAACAGAAGGGGAGGGCTGTGCCAATGAAATTTGTCGAATCTACTTCCCACCTCTTCTCCATTCATGCTACAACCCCGCCCATGGCGCTCGAAATTCCCGAACCCATCAACTATGCTCATGCTCCACGAATGACCGTAGAAGGAGGCATGACCCTCTGTCGGGTCCTCGCCGATTCGTGCCCGGCCTCCATGCCGGCATCGGTCAAAAAAGCCGCGAAACGATTATTCGAAGTCGCGGAGGCCGCGCAATTTGCCTATACATTGCGCCGCAAAGCCGTCGCCAAAACCTCGCCCGAAGATGCTCGACCCATTGATCGCAATGCGGATTCTTCCTGGGGCGCCCTTCGTTCCCGATTGCAAGCGTATGCGATGCTGCCCGTGGAAACCTATCCGGACGCCAAACGCGCCGCGGAAATTCTCGCGTCGCTATTCGGTGAAGCCGGTTTGTCCTTCTTGACGGAATCTTATCCCGAACAATATGGCATTGCCGATTCCGTCGTGCGGCGTATCGACGGCGAAGGCATGGCCGCCGATATCGATCGTTTGGCGGGAAAAGAATTTCTCGAGAATGTTCGGACGCATCATGTCGCTTACGGCAAAATGGTGCAATCGGTGCTCCAACGCGAAGAAGCCTTGAGCGAAGATCTGAACGAACATGTTCGCGCGATGGGTCAAGAAGTCGTGGATTATTCGACCAAAGTCTTGGCGAGTATCGATCGCGACAAACCCGCGACGATCGCCGCCGCTCGATCCGCCCTCCGCCCCATTGACGCATTTCGCGAAGCCACTCAACGCCGCGCCGTATCGCAACCTCCCGCAGCCCCGGCGGTCAAGCCCGAGCCTTCCTGAAAGCATTTTCAAGGCCCTTCGGCCTGCTTTCATGCTTCGCAATCGCTCCACCCAATCCTTTCAGGCTTGAATCTCCCTTTCCAAAGACCCGCGCAATACCCATCGGGGCAGCTCATGCCGTTTGAAGTGTGTCGGCATACGCTTGGAGGCGTGTCCCACGCGTTTGGAAACGGATTTGAAGGCCGATCGGCTTTGTGGATTACGCGAGGTGGGTTACGAATTGATGGGTGTCATCGACTACGGTGTCTCGAGGTGTCTGCCTGCCGGGCTGCTAGGTTGTGGGGCTTCGAAAACCTTGTGCGGCGCCCAGGGATTCGAGCGTATGGCCCAATTCCTCCTCGAAGGCCCGAAATGCAGGCAGCGAGCGTAATTTATCGAATTGAACATTTTCACCGAACGGTACACATCATTTACTCCAATTTGAACGTCCCCGTCTTTCAATATTTTTCGCAAGCAATTTTTAGGATCGATTTCCGCTTCAGGTTGTTTGGGCAGGAGAATCGGACGGGTTTTACCAAGCACACGTTCGAATGGTTTGGAATCGGCGAGCAACCACGCCTCGATTTCTCGAACAGGAATACAAGCGACGACATGAACATCTGCATGACTCGAGGCAGACGTGACGAGCTGTATTCCAGGGGTTACTTGAGACTGACGAATACCCTCCGAATCGCCCGCGCCATCAGCGTGAAGGATAAAGAGATCGCACGAATCAACATTGCCGAGAATTGCCTGTTGGATTCTTTCAGCTCGCCCACCGCTTGTCCCTGAAGGAGCATCGATGCCAAGTGTCTCCGCAAGTTCATAGGCTCCTGAAAATAATCTTGCGGCGATGTCGTCGAGCAATCGATTGATAATCGGCAGAAGAAATTCGTAATCCGTACGCCCTTCGGCATAAAGACCCGCCCGGATATAGATCATTCGGCAGCCTCGTCGTAGGTGGTGTCGAGGATGCCTGCAATCTCTCCCGGCGTAATCAAGAAGCGCCCATCTTGAGGTGAGTTGACGGGTCCGACCGTGCGCGCTCGCGTGACCCGTTCACCGTTGCGACGAACCATATCGATAAAACGCAGGTGCCGCGAGCGCGACAACAAGGCCGACAGAATCACATTCGAATGCGTCGTGATCAGAATCTGCGTCGGTAGGTGATTGACATTGACACCCTGGATCACATTATTCGAATATTCGCGCCAATATTCCCAGCGCCGTTGCACGTAATTCGCCGTGTCTTCGGTCGCAACTTGCTGTAATTTCTCCAGCAACAAACGCAATCGTCCCGGGAAAATGCCATTTTCGGGTTCTTCGATGCTGACGATGGGGGGACGCGGCTCCAAATAGAGAGACGTCAATAAGGCGAGAATGCGCAAGGTGCCATTGGAAACCAATCGAGCGGGAACTCGTTCTCCGCCGGAGAATTCGAATTCAATGATAAAATCATCACCTTCCTTGAGGATATCAAACGATGCAATCCCCGGGACGAGGGTAGCCAGATTTGCACGAATAGCGCCCAAGGCCGGATCCGGCAACTCCGCCAGGATTGTGGGCAAATTCGATGCATCCGGCGCCAATTCCTCGACGTCGGTCCGTTCGCTGGACAAACCCAGACGCAAGGAATCGAGAGAAAATGTTCGAAATGAAGCCAGCGTTTTGTGCAGCTCGAGATGTAAATCGGATATCGGCATTGCACCAAGCGCCGTATGGCCACGCGGAACCTGCCATTCTTTGGGCCAAACCTTTGGTTGTAGAATTACGCGTTGTTTTGACGTTTGAACGTCCATCAATGTAACAAGATAACTTTCGCCGCCCTGTTTGTATCCGGCCCAATTTTGGAACTCCGGATGTTCCATGATCCACTTGTCATCTTCGCGGCGCATCGCGTGAATTTGCTCATTCGTAACGAACAATTGCTCCGCGCCACGTTTGGTTTCGCGCCGTGCAATGGTCAATTCATACCGAAATCGGCTCTGAAATTCGCTTTCCCTCGGATACCAACCATACTCCAAAAACTCCACGCCAAATCGCATCCGCTCCACGTGACCGGAATTCGTACGCGTAAATTGATCAATCGTTTTTCCTCGACCACCCTTGAACGCCTCGACAATGGGCATTCGCACCAGCCTGGACAGAAGGCCGAGCGCCTCCATAATGTTGGACTTGCCGGCACTGTTCGGTCCGATGAACACCGTGAATGGTTCGAAATCCACCGCGAAATTTCGCAGCGACTTGAAGCCGTCGACCTCGAGTCGTGTGATCATGATGGGCGCACTCTACCACCAAAGATCCCCATTGCATCCATTCTTTTTCACCCCCAATTCACTTCGTCTCTCGTAAAGTATTTTCGAATACGTCTTCGCCGCCGGCGAGCAGGCGTTCCATCTCTTCCGCAACAGTTAGCCAACCCACGTCGACAAAGATCGTTGCCACAAACTCCCAACTTCACAAAACTCGCGTTACCCTTCGCGCGTGACCGATTCGTCGCTTCCGTTCACCACTCGACTCTGGTTCGCTTGGGCCTGTTTTTTCCGCGTTCTCTTCGATGGCGCCTTTGCCGCTCGCGCCTTCGCCGCGCGTGAAGCTCCCGCGCTCGCGCCCGTGCCCGAGCCGGTCAAACCGCCCGAGACGCCGGCCCCGGAAAAGCCCAAAGAGGCCGATACGACCGCCGCGCTTCAGCTGCTCGCTTTGTTGCAACGCGAAGGTCGATTGGTCGATTTTCTCCAGCAAGACATTGCGACGTTTCCCGATGCCGAGATCGGCGCCGCCGTTCGCGTCGTGCATGAAGGTTGTCGAAAAACACTGCGCAGCCACGTCGATATCGAACCGATTCGTTCGGAAGACGAAGGCGCCAAAGTCACGCTCGAAGCGGGCTTTTCCGCATCCGAAGTGAAACTCACGGGTGAGGTCAAAGGCAAACCACCTTATCGCGGAACGTTGCAGCACCGCGGATGGAGAGCCAAAGCCGTGAAATTGCCGAAAATCACCGCCGAACACGATTCTTCGATTCTTGCTCCCGCGGAGGTCGAACTGTGAACGCTCGTCATGTCGTCGGTATCGACTTGGGTACGACTCATTCGGCGCTGGCTTATGCCGAAATCGGCCCGGAAAAACCAGCCGTCGAACCATTCCCCATTATGCATCTCGTCGCGCGTGGTGCATTGGAAGAACGCGTGCTGCTCCCTTCGTTTTATTATGCCGCGCATGAATCCGAAGGGGCCCAGAGTTTGCCCTGGGATAAGGATCGCCCGTTCGTCGTCGGTGAATACGCTCGAACTCGAGGGATCGACGCGCCAAACCGTCTCGTTTCGAGCGCCAAGAGCTGGCTTTCGCATGCCGGTGTCGATCGGCGCTCTGCATTGTTGCCTTTAGGCGCGCCGGAAGATGTGGAAAAAATATCGCCCGTCGAAGCTTCCTGGCGGTATCTCGAACACTTGGCCGAAGCGTGGACGCATAAATTCGGCAAAGAGCGAGAGCTCGGCGCTCAAGAAATCGTCTTGACCGTGCCCGCTTCATTCGATGCCGCAGCTCGAGATTTAACTGTCGAAGCCGCAGGTTTGGCCGGATTCGAAGACTTGACGTTGCTCGAAGAACCGCAAGCCGCACTTTATGCATGGATTGATGCCGCGGGGAATGACTGGCGCAAATACATTCGTCCGGGCGATATCATTCTCGTTGTGGATGTCGGTGGTGGAACGACGGATTTCTCTGCCATTGCTGCGACGGAAGATCAAGGCAATTTGAATTTGCAGCGTATTGCCGTCGGGGATCACATTTTGCTGGGCGGTGATAACATGGACCTGGCATTGGCCTATTTGGCGCGCAAAAAATTTCTGGACGAAGGCAAAGAGCTCGACCGCTGGCAAATGATCGCGCTTACGCACGCGGCGCGAACCGCGAAAGAACGATTGCTCTCGGATGCGTCCGTGGACAAACTTCCCGTGGTGGTTCCAAGCCGCGGGGCGAAATTGCTCGGCTCGTCGTTACGTACGGAATTGTCTCGAGACGATGTGCAAAAGATACTGGTGGATGGGTTTTTCCCGAGCGTACCCGGGAATGCTCGTCCGCAGGCGCGTCCGCGTGGGGGCCTGACGCAAATTGGTTTGCCCTACGCGCATGATCCGGCCGTGACGCGACATCTAGCGGCGTTTCTCGGGCGTCACGCGAAAGCGACGGAGCGGATCGAAGGTTTTGCCGGAAAGACCAATGCTTCGGCGACGATGCTGCATCCGACCGTGCTTCTATTCAATGGCGGCGTGATGAAAGGCCAAGCGCTGACGAATCGAATCATTTCGACGTTGAATGGATGGCTCGAATCCGAGGGGGCTCCGCCGGTGCGCGTATTGCCCGCGGCGGATTTGGATTTGGCGGTGGCGCGTGGAGCGGCCACTTATGGGCTGGTGCGAAAAGGCAAAGGATTGCGGATTCGCGGAGGCACGGCGCGGGCATATTACGTGGGCATTGAAAGTGCAATGCCGGCCGTTCCGGGGCTCGAGCCGCCCATTACGGCGTTGTGCGTGGCGCCATTCGGCATGGAAGAAGGCACAAAAGCAGAATTGCCGCCGCATGAATTGGGTGTGGTCGTGGGTGAGCCCGTGCGATTCCGATTTTTCGGTTCCTCCGTGCGTCGGGACGATAAAGCCGGCGCGGAATTGGATTCCTGGAAAGAAGGGGAAATCGACGAGCTTTCGCCCATTGAAGTGGTGCTTCCGGCGGACGGGCGAATGGAGGGCGACGTCGTGCCCGTGCGTCTCGAAGCGAGCGTGACGGAAGTGGGCACATTGTTGGTCGAAGCCGTGGCGCTGGAGCCGCAAAAGCCCAATGAGCGATGGAAAGTCGAATTGGGCGTTCGCTCGCAGGCGGTCGAAGTCAATGTCGACGTTGACGGCTGAGCTGGGTTTCACCCAGACCCACGAGGGCTCCTCGCCCTCGACCCGCGCAAGGGGCAGAGGCCCCTTGACCCTTGTATTGGTTTGTCCTGCGGACAAACCAAACAGGTTTCAGGAGGCAATAGCAGACATAAACCTGGTCGTTTCGGGTGCGAAGCACACGAAACGTATTGGTC
>CAYSYX010000148.1:0-18811 GCA_964435055.1 uncultured Polyangium sp.
CCCGAAACGCATGGCTCGGTATCGATGTCGCCCCATCCGTCGAAAATGCAATCGATGTGGCGAACCGAGCCATCGCTCTCGACCCAACGTCGCCGATCGGGCCTTACACCAAAGCATTGCCGTACGTCGTGGTCGCCGAACAACGCATCGAAATGGGGAAATCCCCGCAAGAACAGATCGGTTTGGCCACGCAAGCGGCGGAGGCGTCGAGGACGCTGGCACCGAAAGCAGCGCTGCCGCAGCATTTGCTGTGCAGAATCAAGCGTGTGCAAGCCCTCTACGACATCGTCTCAGGCGCGCAAGCGACCGAATCGATTGGTAAGGCATTGCAATGTGCCCACGATTCGGAGGCCCTGGCCGCGGACGCATCCGAAACGCACGAATCCCTCGGCGGGGCGTATTTGCTCGAAGCCATGTATTCATTACGCAACGGGCAGAATCCCACATCGTCCGTCGAGCACGCGCGGAAGGCATTCGGTCGGGCCATTGACAAGGATGCGGCAGGTCCAAGCGCCCGCATTGACCTGGCCCGTGTTGAAGTCATCGCCATTCGCTGGGCACTTGCGGAGCATAAAATCAGCGCGACCATGTTCGATGCCGCGCGCAAACCTCTCGCGCCGCTGCTTTCCGAGGAATGTGACGATCCGCGTATCTACGAAATCGTCGCGGAAATCATCGAACTCCGGGCCCGTTGGCACGCGGCGAGTCATTCGAGCCCCGATGACGACATCACGCAAGGGTTGGTCATGGCCGATCGGGCTCTTGCCAAAAATCCGAATATGGCCGATGCGCTCGCCACACGGGCGCAATTGCACCTCGAGCAGGCACGCGCGACGCACGACGGGCAAACGCGCGCCGCAGCCGCGCGACAAGCAAAAACCGATTTCGAGAACGCGTTTCGGAAAAACCCGCTCCTCGAACGATTGTACGGCGGCGAAGTAAAGGAAGCTGCGGCGCTTCTTTGATCGGCCCCCAAACTTCGGCCCTCACACTACGGCAAATCAAGCTCGACTACGCGCCCCGAAGACGCATCTTCACACCCGCCTTGCGCGAGCATGTTCCCGGATGTACCGTTGCGCCATGTCAAACGATGTCATGCGGCCGCATTACGGATGGTTTCGGCGCCAGACAGCCAAACCGCAGGAACCCTACGACAAGGCCAATGAGCAAGGAATTGCGTTTGCAAACGAAGCGCGTCGACAACGGGAACAAAACGAATTGACCAAGGCCGAAACCACGATGCGCAAGGCTGATTCGTATTTTCGCAAAGCGATCGAATTGGATCCGACACAACCCGAGGCCCTCTTCAACTTGGGCGTAATCCTGCTGGAATTGGGCATTTTGGTCCGCGCTCGTCTCGAATTGGAGGAATGCGCAAAGTGGTTCGACGAAGCGGAATCCCTCTTCGAACAGGTATTGAACATCGATCCGACGTTGGTTGTCGCGAAAAACAATTTGGGCAGCGTGGCCTTCGAACGAGCGTGGCTTTTGTACGAGCAAGATCCCGTCGAAGCCGAAGCGCAGTTTGCCAAGGCCGAAGAGCATGGTCGCAAGGTGATCGAAATGAAACCGGATTGGCCGGAAGCTCATAACAACCTTGGCAATTCGATCTTCGAACGGGGAGGCCTTGTCCGCAAACGTTTGCCCGAGGCCGCGAGGCCGCTGTATGACGAAGCCGAAACACATTATCGAAGGGCGCTCGAAATCGACCCGAAATGCGCGGCGGCGGAACGATTTTTGGGCCGGCTCATGTTTACCTGGACCGGGTTTTACCGCGAAAATGACGTCCCGGATGGGAAACATGCGAGCCTTCTCGAGCTGTATGCCGCGGCCGAAAAGCATTATCGTCGGGCGCTCGAGCTGCAACCGAACCATTTTGCAGCGCTGAACGAAATCAGCAGTGTACTTTTATGGAAAGCGGTGGAATTGCGGGCGTTGGGACGCGCCGGTGAGGTCTCCGGCATCGTCGCGGAGGTGCTGCAATTGGCGCGACGACATGCGCGACAAACGGGAAAACCCACCTACAACCTCGCGTGTGCATTGGCGTTGACGAACAATATCCCATCGGCCATTGCCACGTTGGAAGACCTGGGCCGACACGGTATACGCTTGAATCCGGCATATCTTCGAAAAGACACGGACCTCGATGGGTTGCGCGACCATCCACGATTTCAAGCGTTGCTGAAGAAATTGGACGAACAGATGTCGTGAACGACAAACATCACGGGGAAGGCAACTCGTTTTTCCCGTCCGCACTTGCATCGGGTTTGGCAGGTCCCAACGCCGGTCGTCCGAGGGCTTCGTCCATATTTCGGAAACCATCGCAAGCTTGACGCAGCCCGATCATATACGGAAACGAACGTATATTGAATAAAATATGCCGCCACAGGCGCGTCAAATAGCCTGCGGGCGCGGGAGGGGGCACGGGGGGCGCCGTTTTCACCAAGTCCACGTAATACACCGTCGATGCGCCGAGCCCTTCGAGGTCTTCTTCGATTTGTTGCGCGGTTTTTCGCAATTCCGATTTCGCCCCATCGAGGATCGGACCGGTCATCAGGGCATATTCTGCAATGGGCACCGAATTCTTCAGCAATCGATGCAGCACGATGACCGGCACCCCGGCCAACTCCATTCGCCCTTTGACTTTGTGATACGCAATTTCTCCGACGTTCGCGACGAACTTGATCTTCAATTCACCGATTTGCGTGCAGCCGTCACACGTGCAAAGGCGATCGATGTTCATGCGATCTCGCTGCTCGATGAACGCGTTACGAATGGCGTGCACCGTGTCGAGGACATGTTCGAGCTCTCCCGGGGCCGGCGCATCTCGCAGCGGTGCATGAAAGAATGCGGCGTCGCCTTCGAGTTTGGCCAACTTGAACGCCGAGCCTGCGCCATCAATCACCGCTTCGAGCAGCCGCGTGATGATGTCGTGCGCATGGGCCAAATTGATGCTGTGTACCCGCATGAATCGCGTGTACCCGCCGATGTCCGCGATGAGGAGAATCGCTCGCTTGATCGCCATGCGCGCGATGGTACAGCAAACTCGAATTCATTCAACCAAAAGCTTTGGCTTCGAAGCGGTTTGTCATCGCCCGCGTTTTACGACCACCGGTTTCGGCGCCGGTTCGGCGCTCTTCACGGACTTGGCAAAGTAATTCAACCACGATTTTTTCCCGCACAATTCGCATTTCAGCTTGTAGGGCCCGTCGCGCTCTTGCCAACCGTGTTCGTCCATCAAATCTCTCCGACCCTCGCACCACGCATCACCCCAATCGCATGCGAAATCGGTAAACTCGATCTCGCAATGCGGGCACACGAGCGATTTGATCATGTTGCGAAACGCGACCCGAAACTCCTCGTCCATGTTCATCGCAGAATGTCATGGAATGGCGCGGCGTTGTTGAAGAATCGTTGAACGATGAAATGAGGTGACCTTTTCAGCTCGCGCGTGCTATACGTGGCCAAAAGGTGGTTCGATGATTCCGCAACGCGGCCCTGCTCCGAAACTCAATGGTCTTCCGCACCGCAAACTTCAAGAGGGGCGTGATTATTGGATTTTTGACAAAGTCATGCCGGATCCCGATGCGTTGCGGGCGCGGCTTTTGGCGCGAAAAGATTGGGTCCTCGGCGCTCCTTATCGTAATGAAGGATGGCCGGGAATGCGCGCCGTTCCGGCCCTTTTGCCCGAAGAACTGGCCATCATCGAAGATCTCGTGCGCAAAACGACCGGGGCAAAAAAACTCTGGCAAGGACAAGCGCCCGAAGGCGCGTCGCTCGATCACAATTGCGTGCAAATCGTCGGACCCGGGGAGAGCGGGCCCAAACCCCATACCGATTCGAAAAAAATGTGCCGGTATGCAGCGGTTCTTTATCTATCACCCAATGCACCGCCGAATTGCGGCACGTCGTTTTACCGGGTCAAAATGCCCAATGGGCAACTTGGCGGAAACATGGTCCCCGACCCGCACGCGAACCTCGTGGAAGCCTTCGGTACGCGTTATGTGCCCGGCGACAGCTTCGTCGAAGACAAACGCATTGAAAATCGCTACAACCGGCTGGTCCTCTATCACGCGAACTTGATCCACAGCGCCACCGATTATTTTGGGCGCACGATGATGGACAAACGCATGACCACCGTGTTTTTCTGGATGACCTGATCGTTTGCCCCTCGGCCGGCGTCAACCGCCGGACGTCACGGTCGCCTTGATTTTATTCGGATCCCCCAGAAACTCGAAATGCATCGTATCTTCGAGTTCGTCATGGCCAAGCCAATAAAATCCATAACGTTCGAATGCGTCCACCCAACACGGCGGTATCTCGGCGTGATCAAATGGCGTTTTGGCGACCTTTTTGCAAATCGGCGCATCTCGCGAAGGCGAAACGCAATTGCAACACGCATTCCGCGTCGGATCGATATCGATGGCAATTCCATACAAATGATTGCTGACTTCGTTGTTGTGAAAGGTATTTCGTGTGCGTAATCCATCGAGCACCAGCGGCGTATACGGGGCATCGGCGCACGTTTGTCGGATCGTTTCTTCCACGCATTCCAGGGCCACGAGCACCTTTGAATTCATGCGCACGTTGAGTCCGAAAAAGCGGGCTTCGGATGTGTAATCATAAGGCGGTCGCGGGTTCATCGTCAAATCACCGAACCCTTCGACGATACCGTAATGCCGCGTGCGGTATTCAATCGCGACTTGATGCAGCTTTTTTCGTTGCAATAGGGCGTCCGGCGTGAGCCCGCGGCGCGAAATATAGGTGCTTCGCATCAAGAACGATTGCGCTCGTTGCTCGTTGCATTTCGATGCCGGCAATTTGATCGGTACGACTTCCGGCGAGGCGAAAAATGGCGTCGCCACATTGGGAAGCGAGGAAATGTGCGGAACGAATGAAAACGTGGGCTGCGATTCCATTGCGGTGTTTCCGTGAATTTCCGGCGCGGGTACAGGATGCGTCGCGGGCGCGCAAGCTGGGAGCGCGTGCACGCAGAGCAGCGTCGAACAAGCTAAGAATGTAGACGTTTGCACGCGCCGTGAACGTTCGAGGAGCCCCTATTTATTCCGAATCAATCGCAATTCGGCTGCATTGAAAACCTTCAAGGCCCCTGTTGACCCGCCGCCCAATTGACGTTGCCGCATGCGGGAATGGCTGCTTTACCACCGGAAAAAGAAACACAAACATCATTTGCTTCGACACGCTTGCCGTCACGCAGGTACGCGCGCACCAATGCATCGATCATCTCCATGAGTTGTCGATTGGTGCTCGGGGAGGACGGGTCGGTGAGGAACCGTTTGAAAAAAGGTTCGGCCTTGCTTGGGGCTCCGGTGATTGCGTAAACGGGAATGACACTGCGGCGCACTGTTTGTCCGAGGACAGGGGAGCCGCGTAACAGCCCATTGTTCACGACGAATTCCGAGGCCTTCATGAAATGGCTCAGCGCACTGGGATAGTCTTGTTTCAGCTGGTGAACTTGGGCGAGGCGATAATGCGCAAACCCGAAGACCTCATTTCGCGGCGGAGGGTATTGCACGACTTTTTCATACGCCTGCTTGGCATAATCCAATTTGGCGGGGTCCGCTTGGCCTTCCGCAAGAAAGAATTCACCAAAGGCGAGATACGCGGAGGGTATCCAGGGCGAATAAGGAAAGCCTTGGATCAATTTGAGGTACGTTCGTCGCGCTTTTTCCGCCTGTCCCATGCGTGTATATTCGAGGCCCATGAAATACAATGCATCGTCATTGCATCCGACGCTCTTCGTGGGATCGGTGGTATTGGGTGATTGGCAAAAATTCGGGTGCTTCTGCGTCAGCATTTCATAATAATCAATCATTTTCTTCTGAGCTGCCGGGATCAATCGGTCGCTTTTTTCAATTTCGCGGGCGGCCCGTTGGTCACCTTGTGCCAGACGGTCTTGGGCGGATTGTTTGTCCCGAGCTGCACGCGACGCCAATTCATAATAATCTTCCGCCAATCGACGCATGATCTGTGGTCTGTCCGGAGCGTTTGGCGGAACGCTCGCAAACAACACCTCCATATTTTGGATTTCGGTGATCAGCAGTTGATTGGCTCGGGGCTCCCAGCGTGTTTTACGCGGATCGGCAACAAGCTCGGCAAGGTCGGCGTCGGTCACCGTATTGGGTGTCGGCGTGGGCGGTGCGGTAACCACGGGTTCCGGCTCGGGCTCGGCGACTTGCTGCTGCTTTGACGGTGCGCCGATCACGATGACTTGCGTGTCGTCCTGAGGTTGGTCGGGTACATTCGGTTGCGTCGTTCCACAGGCAACGAGCATTCCGGTCAACCCACCACCCAACCAAGCGCGCCACGTTTTCATGATCGTTGCAGCGTATCAGTCGGTCGGGATCGTGCGGCGATTATTTTTCATCCGGTGCGTGGAGATTCCTTTGCACCACGAGACGAACTTTGCTAGCAAGCGCGCTCCGAACAAGCCGCGCGAGTCATCTCGCGCTCGCAATGACAAGGAGAATTCCCGTGGCAAACAAGGCACCCCTTGCGATCGTCAAAGAACGTTTTGGCGACAAAACAAAACTCGTCGAAGCCATCAAAGGCTTGGCGACGGAAGAACTCTGGTTGGGCCGGACGAACAGCGACCAAGGTGGAAACCGCGGTTTGGACCATGTTTCGAACGCCAAACTTTTGCGCCTTCATGCGACGTTCACCGAGGTCAAGGAGAAGTTCGGCACTCGAGACAAACTCATCGAAGCCGTCTTGACCGCGGAAAATCGCACCAAGGACGCCGGTTACAAGAAGCGTATCGAAGCCTATCCCGTGCCGCGCTTGTACGATCACTTCAAGTCCGCTTCCAAGCGCGCGAAGGCTGCCGCCGCTGCAAAGAAGGCGTGAACTCGACCGTTGGTTTCATCGTCTCCCCTTCGACCTGCGGAGTGTTCGGAGGGGAGACGTTTGGTGTTTGGATGAGCTTGCGGTAGGGCAAGACGAACGGTACATACACTCCGACAAACTCTTCACGTTTCATTCTCACGAACTTCTCTGAGCAGGATTCGGCCTTAGGCGCCGACGGAGACGTAAGAAGTTGAGCACCAACGAGATCGAAAACGACGAGTGGACCACCCAGGACGCGAAAGACCTGTACATGACCGATCGCTGGGGTCGCGGGTATTTTGATGTCAGTGCGGATGGTCGAATCACGGTCGCTCCACTCCAGGAGCGTGGGCGTAAAATCGCGTTGCTCGATGTGGTCGAGCAGGCACGCGAGCAAGGTTTGCGGACACCTTTGTTGATCCGTTTTCAGGACTTGCTGCACCATCGCGTGCGCGCGTTGAACGACGCGTTTTACCGCGCCATTGCGGAGCACAAGTATCGCGGCACGTACCGCGGCGTGTTTCCGATCAAGGTCAACCAACTCAAAGAGGTCGTCGAAGAAATCCTCGAGGCCGGCCGCTTGTATCACTACGGTCTCGAAGTTGGATCCAAGCCGGAGCTCTTCGCGGGCCTCAGCGTGCACACCGACAACGAGTCGCTGATCGTGTGCAACGGGTACAAAGACGAGACCTTCATTCGCACCGCGCTTCTCGGAAGAAAGCTTGGAAAGAAGGTCCTCCTCGTCGCGGAAAAACTCTCCGAAGTTCGCACGATCGTGCGCGTCGCCAAAGAAATGAACGTCGAACCGATGCTCGGTTTGCGCGTTCGTCTCATGACGCAAGGCGCCGGAAAATGGGCCGATAGCGGCGGAGAACACGCCAAGTTTGGCCTGACAACCGCCGAGATCTTGGGCGCGTGTTCCATCCTCGCCGAAGCCGGCTTGAGCAACGCATTCAAGCTCTTGCACTTCCACATCGGATCGCAGGTCCCCGATATCTTGGTGATCAAACGAGCTGTGCGCGAAGCGACACGTCACTACGCCAAACTGCGCAAGATGGGACATCGCATCGAGTACATCGATGTCGGTGGTGGTTTGGCCATCGACTACGACGGTTCGCGTTCGACATTTCATTCATCGATGAACTATTCCGTCGAGGAGTACGCGCGCGATATCGTCTTCAACATCGCCGATGTGTGTGACGACGAAAAAGTTCCGCATCCGAACATCGTCAGCGAATCGGGTCGCGCGATCGTCGCGCATCACTCGGTGCTCGTCGTGCAAGCGTTCGGCTCGATCGAGAAGACCCCCGAAGCGCCGATCGACATCAAGACCGAGGAACACAAGCTCATTGCCAACTTGCTCGACACGCGCGACTCGCTCACGCAGGCGAACCTCGTCGAAGCGTGGCACGACATTTTGCAAGCCAAAGAAGAGTCGGAAAAACTCTTCGAACTTGGTTACTTGAACCTGGACGTCAAAGCGCGGGTCGAGTCGTTGTACTGGGAGATCGCCGAGCAAATTCAGAAGCTGGCGATGACGCTCGAGGCGGAAGAGCGTCCTGAAGATGTCGTCAAGATGCAGAACAACTTGGCGGATCAGTACATCTGCAACTTCTCGGTGTTTCAGTCGTTGCTGGATCACTGGGCGCTGGGCGCGTTGTTCCCGGTCGTGCCGATTCATCGTTTGGACGAACGTCCGAACGCTGATTGCACGCTCGTGGACATCACATGCGATTCGGAAGGCAAGGTCAGCAAGTTCATCGACTTGTCGGATGTTCGCGACACGCTTCCGCTGCATCCGTTGCGTGGGGAAGAACCGTATTTCCTGGGCATCTTTTTGACCGGTGCGTACCAGGACATCATGGGCGACATCCATAATCTGTTTGGCCGGGTGAATGAAGTTCACGTCTTCCTCGATGACGACGAGGATTGTGGGTATTACGTCGAAGAAACGATCGCCGGAAATCAGATCCGTGAAGTTTTGGCGATGACGCAATACGACACGCCCGGACTCATTGCGAAATTGAAGGCGCAAGTCGACGGCGCCATCAAACAAGATCTGATGAAACCCACCGAAGGTATGCGTCTTTTAGCCGACTACGAACGCGGTTTGAAAGACCAAACCTATTTGAGCTTCTAATCCTCGAGCTCATCCCTTGAACGTCGAACCGCCAAAATCCCCGAATGGTTCGTCTCGTTCCCGTACCGCCGCTTTGAATCCCACCTCCGCCGCGCGCTGCTGAAATGCGTAACCTTCCGGCGTGTGGCGAGTGATTCCATCGAAAAACGTGCCCAACACCTGAAGCGATTGCAATCCCGCCGCGTGCATCGTTTGGTTCACCAAAAGCTTCATCATGACGAGCTGATTGATCGGGTTACGCGCAATTCGCTCCAGTAATATCTCGAAACGTTCGTCCAGACGCTCCATGGGTGCGCATTCGATGGCGAGCCCCCATTCGACGGCTTCTTTTCCGTTCAAGCAATCGCCGGTAAACAAGAGGCGCTTTGCTTTTTCGGGCCCGATGCGCAGAGCCCACACGGACGTTGTCGGACAGCCCCATACGCGGGCGGGCGGATAACCGATTTTGGCATTTTCTTCAATGACGAGCAGATCGCTGCACAAGGCCATATCGGTGCCGCCCGCGACGCAGAATCCATGCACTTTGCAAACGACGGGTTTGTTTGCATGAAAGAGGCTCATGAAACCGCGTACGTTGCGGGACATCATTTGATAATCGATGACGGGATCCCAGACCGCTTTCGGATCGTGATTGCGTGAAGTCACTTTGGGATCGACCGGTGAACCATCGGGGAAATTCGTGAACGTGTCGGCACCGTGGATGTCGCTTTGCAAATGTTCGGCATTTTGAACGAGGTCGTAACCGCCGCAAAATCCTTTGCCATTTCCCGCGAGAGCGATCACGTGTACGCGCGGGTCGAGGTCCGCGCGTTCGACGCAATGGGCAAGTTCAATGGGCAAATCAGGCGTGATTCCATTTCCGCGCTCGGGGCGATTCAACGTAATGCGCGCGATGCGTCCCGTCACTTCGTAGGTCAATGTTTTGAGTGTATTCATAGGGCCAACCGAGAAAGGGCGAGGTGATGTCGAGGTTGAATTCGGACCTATCATAGATTGGGGTACGATGAAAGCGGTGTTCTTTTCTTGCCCTTCAGCCGGCAACCTGGTACGTCACGGCCGTTCGGCATATCGCCATGACGACGACGAGCGCCAAAGATCCCCTTTCGAAAGCGAGCCTCGCGATGGCTCGTTATTCCGACGGTGATTCCCGAGCGTTTGTCGAAGTGTACGACGAGCTCGCGACGGGATTGTATCGGTATTTGCACAAACTGACGCGAAACGGCGCGGCCGCCGAGGACTTGCTCCAGCAAACATTCCTGCGCATGCATGATGCCCGAGGTCGGTTTGCACCGGGAGCATCCGTGGAACCGTGGGCATTTTCCATTGCGCGTCGGCTATTCATTGATTGGTATCGACAAACTCGCCATGTCGTCGCCGCAGGCTTGTTCGACGACGATATCCTTCCGACCGCGGAGCCCGACGCCGAGGCTATTCTTCACGGGTATCAATTGGCCGAGCGTCTCGAGCGAGCATTGCAGGCATTACCGCCGCAACACCGGGAAGTCTTTTTATTGGTTCGCGAGCATGGATTGAGTTTGGCGCAAGCGGCCGAAGTTCTGGGAATCACGCAAATTGCCGTCAAGATGCGAGCACATCGGGCTTATGAAGGATTACGGGCAGCATTCGAAGAACCAGCGAATGAACGGAGGGAAATGTGAACGGTCCGCCTGCTTCTTTGCGTGACCGGGTCCTCGAGACGGCCGCAAATCGTCCTTCGGCGACACGAACCACGCATCGCCAACGCCGCTTGGCGCTGATGATTTTGATTTTGGCCTTGCTCGTCGCATCGAGCTCGATGTTGGCGGCAAATCATGCCGAAATGCCCGCGCGCCCGATTGCGTACTTGGTGACGATGGTCTCCACCTCGTTTGTCTTGGCGATTGCCACCGCGTATTCGATGCTCGCTCCGACGTCATCGGCATTGGGTCGATCATCGCGATTTTATTCGGGTTTGATGATTATCGCGCCGTTTGCCCTGGCGATTGCCGCGTTGCTTGCGAATTTCGTCGCCCCTTCGACGTGGATCATGCCGGAAGGTGTTCGAGCGCCGCATATTTCTTGTTCCACGATTACCTTGGTCACCGGAGCCGGTCTTCTCGTCGTGTTGATGTTCTTGGAGCGGTATTCCGCGACAAACTCCGTCGTTCTGAAAGGGGCGAGTCTCGGCGTCGTCGCTGCGGCTTGGGCCACGCTGTTCATTTCGATATCGTGTCCATTTACGCATCCAATGCACGTCATCCCGACGCATATTTTGTTGCCCGTCGTGCCGCTCGTTTTGGGTGGTGCCGTGGCCGGCGCCCGCGTCTTGGCGATGCGGGCGAATCGGATGAAGTAACGGCGAAACATTCGCGCGTCGACCATCTCTTCAGAGAATCACCGCGGATTCAGCAGCTCGCATACAGGCGGGACAAACGCCGCCGTCCAACGAAACGAATACATCCAAGCGTCCAGCATTTCTTTGCCCATCGGTTCGGTCCACGATTGCACGAACACGTACGAGCCCGTTCCTTGACACACCGGCACGAGGATCGCCCGCACATACGCCGAGCTGTTCGCGATCGACCAAGCTCGTTCAACCGCGTCTCCGAGTGGCAAACGAATGGATCCGCCCGCCACGGGGTAAAGTTGTCGGCCTCCCGAGCCTTCGTAAAACCCCTGGGCGATGTCTTGAAATACTTCTTCCGTGAATCGAGGCACCGTCATTTTGTCCGACACGAGGAGCACGCCCGAGGTGCCGTACACCGGCGCATTGATGCGCACTTCGGCCGCTCCTTGGCCGATTTGGCCGACAAACCCCATCGGCGACGCGCCCGTGATCCCCAACCAACGACTCGAATAGGTTTGCCCGAATAAAACACCTTTTTCCGGTTGCATCGGCGCCGGCGCCGCAGGAATCACGTAATTACCAATCGGCGCAGCGGGCGGTGGGTCCGCGACGAGCGTCGTCAATACCTTTGCCACATCGCTTGCCATGGGTTTGACCAGGCCTCGGGTGATTCCGACATTTTTGCCGGCCATGGAGACCTCGAGTCCCCCGCCAAGACACGTCGGTGCTCGAGTGATCGTCTGGACAAACTCGACGGCATCGGCTTCCGTGTCCCACGTGGTCGTCCACAAAAGCCCCGCGGATCCGTCTGTGCCGGCTAGCAGCGTATATCGATCGCCGGCCCAACCGGCGGCTGCCTTGCCGGCTTGATCCACGGGCGCGCATTCGGAAAGCAGCACGCGTATTTGCAGTTCCCCCAGCGTATCGCTCGAAACGATGCGAGCTCCCGGCGGCGTTGGCGGAAGTTTTACCGGAACGGGCAATTCGCCGGCGAGGTACTTGTCGGCATGCAGCACTTGTTCCGTGGATTTGGGCGTAATGGTGAAGAGCGTATTGACGAGGGAAAGGCCGCCCGCCCGATACAAATCGGCCACCAATCCGGCGCCCGCGTGATAGGGAAACAGAAGGCGCTCGCGAGTCAGCGGGGAAGCCGTTTGCAGCGCCTTGCCGCGCTCGCTTTGCACGAATTGGTGGATCGGAATGGTCCGAACGACATCGGAAAGACGCCGAATCGCGCGAGAAAACGGTATTCCGTGATCTGCCGCTTGAAATGCAACCATGGCCAGCATCGCGTCGCCTTCCAAAACCGCGCGATAAGCCAATTGTTCGTCCATTCCCGATATCGAATCGACATTCGGACGAGGAAAACTCTGGTCTTGCAGCGCATGCTCGATTTCATGCGCCAACGTTCCGAGCTGTTTGTCCGCCTCTTGTTTCGTTCGCGGTTGCGAATTCTGAACGACGATATGGCGGCGTTCGCGATCGTAAAATGCAATGACTTGCTCTTCCAACACTTCGAGCGACGTCGTGGTTCGTTGATTGGCGAGCGGAGCCAAATGAAATCCCTGAATGAACGCTTCTTCCGCCGCCTGGTCTCGAGGATCGGGGGCTTGGCCAATCCGTTCGCGCAGCGCCGATAAAAACGTCTTTTCGTCGAAGAGATACACCGGCACGGGCGCACGTAAGGACAAACCTCGCAAGCTCGCAACTTCGAGCATGAGGTTATTGACGCGCTCGGGCGTAAGCGGCGGGATGGACTTTGCGACGGGCTGCACGGTCGGGGAGGGGTTCGTCGACGTGCAACCGACCAGCAAAATGGGCAAAAGGAGCGAGAAGCGCGGCATTTTAGGTTGGGACTCGAGACGAATCGTAAGACCCGAGCGTGATGGTTTGGCAATCCGGACGGGATGTCAAGACCCGATGCGCGATGTTCGATGGACGAGCGCCGAGCTGCTTCGAGCGAAATAGGCTTGGCGCATGTTGCGTCCGGATACGCGCGTAAGGTCGCCAGTCGTTCCCGTCGACGCCAAGCGTGTGACCATAACAAACGGAGCTCGTACGTTGCAGCGCTGCATCGTTGCTACGAAGCAAAGGTGCAGCGCCATGACGAACGTTCGTCGTATCGTCGCTACGAACCTGCGAGTCAGCGTATTCAGGGCTGGATCCGGGTTGGTTGAACGATCAGGCGCGAGGGATCAGAACGCTACGGCGAACCCACCGAAAGCTTCGGGGGCGCGGCAAGCCGAGCGTGATGTGTATCGTTGTGTCGACGAACGCCAGTCCGAAGCCCTGCGTCCAGCGACGTCGTCGGCACCTGTCGAACCGGCCAAGGCATCGACCATGCTGCGCGTCAGATCGCCGACTTCACTTCCGTCGACGCGATCGGAGATCGGCGCTCGGGATGCTCGCGGCGAGGATCCATCTCCGAAAAAGGGATTGCTGAGATTCGCACGCGCTTCGCTTCGGCCAATACGTGTACCGACCTTCCAAACGCCTTTGCCGGTGTCTTTGGACGCTTCCAAGACGTGCGAAGCCAACTTGGCGCGCAGCGATTTCGTTGCTGTCGTGGTGGCTTGCGTTGCCGCAGCTTCCGCGGCCTTTTCCGCACCGCTGCTCGTGATTTTGCTCCACAAAGCCGATGCTTTCGCCTTCATGATCGGCGTCAGTTTCCCCATGATCGCTCCTGTGGCGATGCCGATCGCCGTATCGGTGCCGAAGTCTTGCAACGAATAACCTCGCGGCGACAAGAATTGCAATCCATTCAGCACGGCGGAATCAATCGCCGCGCCAAAGACGACCGCGCCAAACCCGCCGACGGTTGCACCAAGCCCGGCGGTGGCTCCACCAACGGCACCTCCGGCGGCGATTCCTACGTACGTGGTCCAGCTATTCCAATTCCAAGCTGCGGGATTCCACGTTCCATTCGTCGACATGCCTCCGGCATACGCTCCAACGCATACCGCCACGACGATGACCAGGAAGAAGAAGTGCCCCGAAGGATCCGAATACACGATGGGGTTGTTGTTCGCGTACGCGTAGGGATTCAATGACGTGGGCGCATTTTCAGGACCGCCGAAGAGCTGCGAATCCGCCGTCAAGAATCGTCCCGTGTACGGATCGTACGCGCGAGCGTGAAAATCGTAGAGTTGGCTGTCTCGATCCCATTCCTTGCCCGTGAACTTCGAGCGGAACATGTCCGTTCCCGGGCTCGCCGATTGCACGATTTCGCCGTACGGCTTGTATTCGGCGCGAGCTACTTCGACGCCCAGCAGGTTTGTCACGACGCTCGCGGACGAAAGATGGTTGTTGTGGAAGAAATACGTTCCCGCGGTCGGAACGCCCCATCCATTGCCGCCTTGATCGAGCGCTTCTTCGGTGTAACCCACGTTCTCCACGTTCGAGGGTTGGCAGGCCGCCAGGAACGACGCCATGACCAAGGGGGTGGCCAAGGCAAACACCGGGTGACGTCGAGCGTAATGCGTTGTCGGAGGAGCAAACCAGGCGCGCAGTTTGTCTTGGATACGGGCCAGACGTCCCGAAAGCACCTTGCGCAACACAGCGCCCAAGGCCGACACCAAACCAAACGTCAGCAGCGTTTTCGCGAGCGAACGCACCCAAGGCCGCATCCACGCCGCTTGCAAGCGGTTCTCCGCATACGCGCGCAAACCGGCCAAACTGCGCGTGTTGTAATGGTCCTTCATGCGATCCAGCGTTTGCAGATCGAACATCAGATTCGCTTGCGCGCCGGAATCCGTGACGATCGAAGCGACTCGACCCGCGGCATCATTGATGTACTTCGTGCGGATCTGCCGATTGTCCGGTAATACCGTGACTTCGTAGTTCGGCGTGATGTAATACGTCGTCGTCAGGTTGTCGTCGACCTTCTTGATGCGTTCGCCGAGGGCGTCGTATTCGAAGGAATTGACTTCGTCATTGGTGTTCTTGACGACGCGTCGAAGCCGATTTTCTCCGTCGTATTCATACGTCCAGGCCACGCTATCTCGGGTTTGGCCCGTACGATTTCCGGCGGCATCGTACGTCGCGGTGTAACCATTGGGTCCGGAAACAACGCGATGACCTACGTAGCCGAACGTCGCGCCTTCTTTGCTCGTCAGGTTTCCCGCCGCGTCGTAGCCGAACGTCATTGGACCATAAACGCCCGTCGCGTAGATTAATTGTCCTCCCGCGGAATACTGGAAGTATTGGGTTCGTGTGGCGTCGCGTCGATCCTGAATCCCCGTAATGCGATGGAATGCATCCCAGGTGTACGCGTAATCGAGCAACGTCGTCGTTCCCGCCGTCGTCTTCGCCGTGGACAAACGCGCGGCCACGTCATACGAGTGTTCGCGAATCGTGTTATTCGCGTACGTTACTTTGCCGGGATGTCCCGACGCCGTGTAGTTTTCGTACCGCGCATATTCCGCGGTGCCGATGGCCAATTTCGACAGCAATCCCTGGGAATTGTAGGTCCTGTCGAGGACCGTTCCGTCAGGATAGGTGAAACTACGCAATCGACCTTGCGGATCGTAGCTGCTGGAAACTTGATACGTCGTCGAGCCGACGGTGATGGCATTGCTCGAAATGCGCCCGTCGGGCGTATATCCGAAGGTATTCGTCGACGAGGGCGAGGATTGTCCGACGGCGGTCACCGTTGCGCTGGTGATGCGACCCAATGCATTCGTTTGCGCCGTGTCGTCATAACCAAACGAAATCGTTCGTTTTCCAACGACGGTTTTGCTGATGGGACGCCCCAACGTGTCGTACGCGTATTGAATGACCTGGCCATTGCCATCGGTTGTCTGGGTCAACCACCCCGACGCACCATTGTAGGTATTCGTCGTCGTGCCTCGATCCGGCGATGTCGACGAAATGATCCGACCAAACGAGTCGTATTGCTGCGTCGTGGTGCCGGCGGCATCGGTGACGCGAATGCGCCGTCCAAGATTGTCGTATTCGAAAGAGGTGGTCCGATTGTCACCATTGACTTGGCGCAACACGTTTCCATCGACATCGAGATACCGCAGGGATGTCCGTGGCGAGGTCGAACCGACGCCTTCAATCGTCGTTTCGGAGACCACGCACTTATCGCACGTGATGAGATTCACGGCGTAGGAAACTTGAGTCGTGTTTCCAACCGGGTCGACGATTTGGGAAATTCGTCCCATCCAATCGCGCGTGTACGTCGTGCCCGTGGTCGGATCCGGCGTCGTGGTGTTGTTGTCGTCGAAGAAGGGCACCGTTTCTTTCTTGACTTCGCCGAAAGCATCGAATTCGCGATTCACGACGACCGGTTGCCCGTCGGTCGTGCTTTGCGATTCCGTGCGATACGTGCGGCCGCGTCCGTCCACGTATTCGCGTTCCCAGCGCCAATCATCGGCGGTCCAACTGTTCCGTTGATAGGTTTGTCGGTACTTACCTTTCGGACCGGATCCCCACAAGATACGCATGACCGGCGTCACGATGCCCGCAGGCGACGTCGCCGACGCAATGACCAATCGACCCAGTCCGTCGAATTGGTTCGTCACGGTATTACCATTGGAATCCGTTTGAGCTGCAAGCGTTCCAAATCGCGGATCGTAGGTGAACGTCGTCGTCAGACCGAGCGGCGCTGCAACGCGCGATTGCGCAAGGGGGAACGTGCGGTAATCCGGATCGTACGTCGTGACTTCAGCGATGGTCAGCGGCATGGAGGCGCCGGCGGGAGTCAACCCCGGCGTGGTTTTCATGGTCATGTTGCCATGCACATCATACGAAAACCACGTGTCCTGCCACGTCCCATTGGCATCATCGAATTCCGAGAGTCTCGTGACGTTCGTCCCGGTGTAATAACGATCGGCCCACTTTTTCACGCCCGTGCAATTGCACGAACCATTGATGATTTGGCAGTAATCCCCGACGCGTGTATACGTGGGGTACGCAAGTTGCCAGGCCGAGGTATTGTTCAGCCACGTCGTGCAGGTATCCACGTCGTCGCGTCCGTCTCCGTACACGCCGTAATCGCGCATGATCGTGAGATTGCCGTAATCGTCGTAGATGTACGCTTTGCCGGTCGTGAAGCTGGTCGAATTCGCCGCGAAAGGCTCCGTGTGGGTCATCGATTCGCCCACGGGTAACACTGCAAAGACCCCGGGATTGGTCTGGACCACTCCGTAATCGCGCAAGGTGACGATTTTATTCGGGCCGCCCGTATTGGGCATTTGGCGTGATTCTTTGACCGATCCCGTCAACGGAAAGTCTTGATGGTACAGCGTTTCGCGCGTCACGATGGGGCCGACCTCCTTGATCGAGGCAAACCCCAAAAAGCCGCGCCCTTCCGTATTCATCAAACCGCCGGTGTACGTATATTGATACGCCTCGCCCGTCGGGGCGTTTTCCTCGGACACCAGCGTCGATTTCACGACGTACATGGGCCCGTAAACGGCTTGCTTCGCGGGCGGAGCGTCATTGGTCGCTCGAGTGTGCACATTCGGGTCGTTCAGCGCGCCGTACGTAATGGCGACCGAATTTCCAATGCCCGTCGTCACGGTTTTCAAAAAGTCTCCGGCGTCGTCGCCATTGGCCAAAAACACGTGGAACGTGCCGATGTCGTCTTCGCCGGCCGCGCCCATTTCTTGGCGGATGAAGTCCGATTTGCCGTCGCCGTCGAAATCGCCGACATGGACCAGAGCCTGATCGGCGCGCGAGCTGCCCTGATAAATGTCGCCCGTGCTGCCATTCACGCCGGGGTAAAACACGTCGAATGTGCCGTTCCCTCGCGAAACGTACACGCCGAACGTGTACCAGGCATCGTCGGCCCGAGAGCCGAATTCCCGACGAATAAAGTCGGTTTTCCCATCACCGTTGTAATCGAACGGGATGATCTCGACACTATCGCCATTGAAGGTCTCACCATGGTAGTCGTTGCCCGTGGGAGTGACTTTCTCGAAAATACCATTGGCGCCGGTCGAGAAATACACACTGAAGGTATTGGCCGGGTCGACCACGGACCAGCTACCCGCTGCTTGGCGAATGAAGTCGGTTTTCCCGTCGCCATTGAAGTCGCCCGGAATGATTCGACACGAACCCGGCGTCAGACCGAGGGAGCCGGGAACGTACACCATGACGTTTTTTCGCAGCAAGTCTTGGTGAATGTCGTTTGGCGCGGCTTGCCCCGGTGTGTACACCGAAAACGTTCCGTCGCCCAGCGAGTAGTAGACATCGACCGTGTGATTGTACTCGGCGTATCCGCTGTCGCGCTCGCGACGCAAGAAATCCGTTTTCCCGTCGCCATTGAAGTCGCCGGGAATGAGATCGACGTACCGACCATCGAGGGTCGCGCCAAACAGGTTGCCTTGGGGCGTAACGACGGTGAATTCTCCATTGTAGCCCGTGGAGAAGTACACGTTGAACATGCTGTTGGGCAGGTTCCTCGAAAAGTCGTCGCGCTGCTGGCGCAAGAAATCACCCCGACCATCGCCATTGAAATCGCCCGTGATGATATTGACGCCGCCATCGCCGGA
>CAYSYX010000149.1:0-17391 GCA_964435055.1 uncultured Polyangium sp.
GTGCATTGGTGATTTGCGCCGTAGCCGTGGGAATCAATGCCTGTCGCAAACGATTCGCCAACGTGTCCTTGTTTCATCCGACGCAGCAAAGCGGAGATGTGGCGCATCATCAATCGTTGTGATGTCGCCGCGTACGGCGCGTGAGCGCCGAAGTTTGAACAGCCACATCGAGCCTCCACAAATCTCTTCCTTTCCTTTGCGAGTTGACGCATGATGCCCGTCATGAAACACGGCATCGAATTGCGTACGGTCGTCGATCAGCTTCGCGAAGAACTCACCTCGCTCACGCAAACCGCAGCCGGTGAAGAAGTTCAGTTTGTCGTGGAAGCCATCGAGCTCGAGCTGAAAGTGGGCGTAACCAAAACCGCGGGCGCCGATGCCAAAGCGAAATTCTGGGTGCTCGAAGTGGGCGGCAAAGGCGAATACAAGGCCGACGAGACACAGACCGTCAAGCTGAAAATCAAGCCGCAACTTCGGGATGCCAAACCCGGCGCGGAAACGCTCATCTCCGACGGTCAAAAACGCGGCGCAAATTCTCGGTAATCGTAGCTCATGCCGTATTCCGCACACGACGTCGCGCTGATTCTCTCGGGCGAAGATTGGCTCGGAACCGGAACGCTCGTCGCTCCGGGCCGGATCATGACCGCGTACCACGTCGTTTTCGATGAACACGGCCAAGAAAAACCCAACCTCCACGTGCGGCTTCACGGGCAAACAAAACCGGCGCCTGCGACTGTCTTTTGGGCCGGATCGCTCGCGCTCGACGTCGCCGTAGTGGAATGCACCTTGGAACGGACGCCGGCGATGCATCCGCTGGTGGGTTTGTCCGCCGAGGCCATCACGACGGATACGCCTTGGGAAGCGCTGGGGTATCCCGCCGTTCGCGAATCACAACCGAGCACGCGATTGGAACAAGTGCGCGGCAAAGCGGCGTCGTACATTCGAGGGGGAGAACGGATCAATCTCGATGTCGATGCTGCGCCGGAAAAATTCAACGGTTTGTCCGGCGGGGCCGTCGTGATTCGCGAGCGGATCGTCGGCGTATTGCGTGCGGTGCCGATGAATTGGGGAGGCAAGCGCCTCGAAGCGACGCCTGTCGGCGTTTTTGCGGACGTTCCCGATTTTCGCAAAGCGCTGGGCATTGGCAAAGAAGACGAAATCCTCGATGAACGTATCCAGCGTTTGATCGTCGACGTCACCGCGATGCTTGCCGATGCACCGGATCTCGTGGTTGCGTTGGGCAAACGATTGAAGCTTTCTTTGGTGCCCGGTCAAGGCGCGCACGATGTGGCGCGGACGCTCGTGAGGCAACGCAAAGCGGTCGAAATTGCCGGAGTGTTCAATCAAGTCGACGCGGACTTGGCCAAAACGAGGCCCGCGGGGCAGGATCGAATCATTGCGTGCAAAATCCTATGGCGTATTTTGCCTTTGGCGACCGATTGGCAATCGTTGGTCACGGCGGCATTACGTGATTTTCCGGATCGCTCGACGGCCACGACCAACTTCGTCGAATTGCCATTGCGTACCGAAACGATTGCGGAAATCGTCATGGCCGGCATTGACGACCGCTCCTGTCAATATGCCTTGCCCGGTCCGGGAAAAATGCCTCTGGGCGCGGCGGTCGTGCGAATTCCCGCGGCAGCTCGAGCGGCGTTGATCGATGTCGATGGATCGCGCCTTGCCGAATGTGTCGTCCAGGACCTGGCGACGAAATTCATGGTCGACCATTACAAGAATTACAGCGATTTACGCGAAGCCGTCGAAGGGCTTTTGCAATATCATGCGCAATTCGCGCCGGAAAATGAGCTCTTGCCGTATTACTTGCTTTTCGTGCAAGAAGACGGGACCGACGATCATTTGTATGCATTGGCGCGCAGCAAATTGAGCGCGGAATTGCCGTCCTTGCGTCTCGTCCGTTTGACCGGTACGAACGTTCTTCACGAAACGATCCTTGCCAAACACATCGATGCCATTTTGAGGCGCAGCTGAAAGCCCATGTCCACACCGTTTCTCACCAAACCCGCCGATGGAATCGTTCGTTTGCCCGAAATGGGCGGTATGGCGGAGTCGGTGCACGTCATCGACGATGTTTCGATTGCCGCTCTGAATGCTGCATTGGCGACGCGTCGGCCGCTTTTGGTGCGAGGTGAACCGGGTACGGGAAAGAGTCAATTGGCGCGAGCGGCGGCGTGTCTTTTGGGACGCGCGTTTTTGCCGCATGCCGTGGATGCGCGCACGGAAACGCGGGATTTGTTATGGACGCTGGACGCGGTAAAACGATTGGCGACGGCGCAATTGATGAGCGCTTTGCGTGAAGTGGACGAAACGAAGGTGCTGGCGCGGGTCGAGGCATTGGAGTTCATCACGCCCGGACCGATTTGGTGGGCATTCGATTGGAACGCAGCGGAGACGCAAGCCAAACGTGTGCGGACGAGTATCCCGGCCAAACCTGCGGACTGGACGGTCGAAAAAGGCGCCGTGGTGCTCGTGGATGAAATCGACAAAGCCGATGCGTCGGTGCCGAATGGACTTCTGGATGCGCTGGGGCACGGTCGATTCGATGTCGAAGGACGCGATCCGGTGGTCATGAAAAACCGCCGGCCGCTCATCGTGATGACGACGAACGAAGAGCGCGCGATGCCCGATGCATTCTTGCGGCGTTGTTTGGTGTTGCATTTGGAGGTACCCAAAGACAAGGCCGCGTTGCTCGAGTTTGTCAGCGTGCGCGGCCGGGCGCATTTTTCGCAACAAGCGTGCAGCGACGCGGTATTGCAAAAAGCGGCCGAGCAATTGTGGACCGATCGCGAGGAGCACAAGCGGCGGGATTTGTCGCCGCCGGGATTGGCCGAATACATCGATTTGTTGCAGGCGTTGACGGAACAACGTCCGGGCGATGAACGCGGGCAGCTCGAATTGCTCGAACAAATCAAGCAATTCATGTTTGGGAAACATCCATCGGAGTCGCTCCGGTGAATGACGTCGTGCGCCGATCAGCGACGGGTCGCGCGGACCTCGTGCGGATGCTCGGGAGCGTGCCGCGGGAGCAACACGCGCATGCGGCGACGGCGCTGGGATTCGTGCGGCAGGAAAAACCGGAGGCGGAGCTTGTGGTGCGTCCGGCGGCTGGGGCTGAAGCGGCCGGCGTGGAAAATGGTTTCGCGGGAAATACACCGGCGCAAGATGTGCAGGTGCCGCAAATGGCGGATGTGGGTGCGCCGCTCTTGCGGTTCGAACAGATGGAGTTTTCCGAGGAACCGTCCCAGGAAAAACCTCGTTCGGAGACGCTGGAAACGGTGACCTCCGACGATGTGCGCAGCCCGGGACGATCACTTTTCGCGACGCCGCGTCCGCAGCCGCTTGCGCCGTGGTCGCGGTTGTGGCCGCTTTTGCGTAAGGCGTTGGCGTCGTCATTGCCCAGCCGCGATGTGGACGTGGATGCCTACGTGCGAAAAGTTTCGCGTGGCGAGACGTTGCATGACGTGCCCCGTAAAACGCGTTTGGTGTGGGCGGGACGCTTGTCCGTGTGGATCGACCGCAGTTTGCGCCTCGTGCCGTTTTGGAGCGACCAGCAGGACGTTTGGCAAGCATTGAAGAAGGTTTGTCCGAAGAGCGGCATTACGCGACGGTTGCTCGAACCGCGGACGTTGATGCGTTCGATACGTTTGCAGGGCGATGTGTCGGCAGGTTTTTCCTGTGCACCCGAGACGCCGTTTCTGGTGTTGGGTGATTTGGGGCTGTACGGATCGGAAATCGACCGCGCGGCCTGGTTTCGTACGGGGCAACGCTTGGAACGTCAAGGCATCCGTTTGTCGGCGCTCGTGCCGAGTTTGCCTTCGCGCATGTCCGTGTTCATGACGCGCGTATGGAATGCGCAGGCGTGGGAGCGCGGGCGCACATGGGGCAAGCCGGACGAGAGTATTGTTGTGCGCCGGGATCGCTTAACAAAGATGGTGGCGCCGGTGGCGCTTTTGCAGCCGGGATTATTGCGAGCGATTCGGCGCATTTTGCCGCCGCATTGGGCGGATGCGTCGACCGAGGCGGATGTGTGGAACCACGAGGACGTGCAGGCGGCGGATGCGACAGGATGGTTGCTCGAACCGGCCGCGTCGTTGAAATGGCGCGAGGCGTTTGCCGCAGATGCATCGTTGGCGCCGTACCGAGAAAAACTCAGCGCGACGATCCGAGTTTGGCATGAAAACTTGCCGCGCGAAATTGCGCGAGGCGAAACGTTGTTGTGGCATGCGCTCGTGCCGGACGTGGCGCCGCCCGGGGACTTGCCGGATGCGCTTGCGTTTGCAAAGCGGCTCGAAGCGACGGCGTTGGCGGGCGGAGCGGACGCGAAGGTGGCGGGGGCGTTGCATTCGTTTCAGAGAAAGCTTTTGGCGACGATGCCCGCGGCGATATACGAAAAAGTGCCGGCGCTCGGAACGGTGTGGGTCGCATCGTTTGACGCGGGCGATGTGCCTCCAGGCGTGGATGTGCAGGCGATTCGTGGGCGCCTCGAAGAGCCGGGGGAAATTCGGCATTGGGTGATTCGTCAAGTGGGCATGGACTTGGAGTTTTCCCTCAATGAGCGCGGGACCGAATGGCCTTCGTACGTGCAGGGACCGGGCAGTCCTGTGGCGTGGTTCGAGGCGTCGCGTCCGTGGCTTTACGTGGAGCGGTCGGGGCGACGCGTGTTGATGCGATTGGAAAATGGTTTGTCGTTGCGCTGGAGTTTGGCCGAGCGGATCCATTTGCGGACGGATCGATGTTCGTTGACGTTGGCGCCGTGGGATAGCCGGGACGAACCCGTGTGGTCGGCATCGGGGCGGGATCGATTCGGGATTTGGGCGGATGCGAAGATCGCGGGGGTGGTGCAGCGATTTCGTTGGATACCGCCGGGTCGGTTTTTGATGGGATCGCCGGAAAACGAAGTCGGGCGATTTGATAATGAGGTTCAGCATCGTGTCGAATTGACAGCGGGTTATTGGGTAGGAGATACCCCCGTCACGCAAGCCGTGTGGGAGGCTGTGATGGGCATGAATCCGAGTCAATTCAAGGGTGCGAATTATCCTGTGGAACAAGTGAGCTGGCATGATTGCCAAGCGTTTATCACGCGATTGAAAGAACGCATTCAAGGTTTCGACGCGCGCTTGCCCACGGAAGCCGAATGGGAATTCGCGTGTCGTGCAGGAACGACGACGGCCACGTGGGTGGGCAATTTACAAAGAGGTCAGCAAATAGACGCACCTATTCTGGATGCAATTGCGTGGTATGGCGGCAATGCAGAGAGTTCGACTCATCCTGTAGCGCAAAAGCTGTTGAATCCGCAGGGGTTGTGTGACATACTCGGCAACGTGTACGAGTGGTGCGCGGAATGGTTTGCCCCGTATGGTGTCGTGCTGGTCCCAGATCCGTATGGATCCGATCTGGAAGGCTCTCGGGTCGTTCGCGGCGGTAGTTGGAGCGGTCTTGCAAGGGGGGTTCGTGCGGCGTTCCGCGGCGCAATTCGTCCTCTCGGCCGTCACGGCAATCTCGGTTTCCGCCTCGCCCGCGATGCGGACCCGGACAAACCGAAGAAAGGCTCTCCGTAATGCCCGCTCCTTCGGTCCAGCCTCTGCAATTCCCCGATCGTTTCGCCGTCGAATGGGGCCGTGACGAATACGGCATCTTTCAATCGTTTGCCGTGGGCGACGTTGTGCAACGCATGCGCTGGATCCCGCCGGGGTCCTTTTTAATGGGTTCACCCGAGAACGAAATCGGTCGATTCGATAGGGAGATTCAGCATCGTGTCGAATTGACACGCGGGTATTGGCTCGCCGATACACCCGTCACGCAAGCCTTGTGGGAATCCGTGATGGGGACAAACCCGAGCCAATTCAAAGGCCCAAGCCATCCTGTCGAGCTGGTGAATTGGGATGATTGCCAGAAATTCATCGCGCGATTGAATGCACGCATCAAAGGACTCGACGCTCGTTTGCCCACGGAGGCGGAATGGGAGTACGCGTGTCGCGCGGGAACGACAACGGCGACATGGGCAGGTGATTTGCTGCCGGGGCAGGAGAGCGAGCCACCACAGCTCGATAGGATTGCGTGGTATTCCGGCAATGCCAACGATGGAACGCACCCTGTTGCGCAGAAACCGGCGAATCCTTGGGGACTCTACGATATGCTCGGAAATGTATGGGAATGGTGCCCTTATGGGGTGTCTCTGCACGAGGCGTATACCATCCGCGATATCACCGAGCGATCCATCGGTGGCTATTGCGTTGTACGTGGTGGCAGTTGGATTGACCGTGAACGGCTGCTTCGTTCCGCTTGTCGCAGCGCGATTCCTCCGAGCGATCGTTACGGGTATGTCGGCTTTCGCCTTGCGCGCAGCGTTTCGCCCTGACAATGCGCGAATAACGCAACAAAAGAATCATCAGGTTTTTCTTGACATCCTGAATACTGCGCGCCAAACCGTTTGCCGTCATGGCGAAAGCGGACAAACCTGAAGAAGTAGTACCGGAACAACCCTCGCCGGCATCGCCGGACAAACCGCGCGCGTCTCCGCATGATACGTACGTGTACAAGACGCTGAGCGATCCGGTGCTTGCGGCTGCCGAGTTCAAGTATGCGTTACCGAAAGAGGTGGTGGCCGAGATCGACTGGGAGAACCTGGAACAAGACACGAACCGGTTTTCCGACGAGAAGTTGGACAACCACTTCACCGACCTGTTGTTCAAGACAAAGCTTCGAGGAAAACCAATCAAACTACGGTTATTGATAGAACATTCGAGTTACGACAAACCGTTCGAGTTGTTGCAGGTGTTGCGGTATCAGGTGCAACAATGGGACCGGGAAGCGCAGCACAAGAGGGATCCGAACGACGGTGAGCAGCGCCTGACGCCGATCATCACAGTCATTTTGCATCACAGCGAATCGGGTTGGCGGGGACGACCGCGGTTCATGGACTACTTTGGACTCGACAAGGACTTGGCGAGGTTGTTGCAGCCGTTTGTCGTGGACTTCGGGATTGTCCTGGACGACATCAGCAAAGTGAACGCAGAGGCATTGATCGAGCGTCCAGCGCCGCCGGAAGTGCAGCTCATGCTGTTTGGATTGCGGTTTGCCCGAACTGGGCGGAAGGTGCTGGAGGAGCTACCGAAATTGGTGTCGGTCGTCGAGCGGCTTGTAGAAGACCCCAACCGAGGGCTTGCAATGGGAGTTTTCTTGTTGTACTTACGAAGAGTCGCCAAGGTTTCGGAGGTTGACGTGCGTACGAAGTTGCAAGAAGTCTTTGAGTCGCGGCTGGATCCAGAAATGATGGCGTTGTATGCGCAATTCGAAGCCGCGGAGAAGCAGGGGGAGAAGAAGGGGGACAAGAAGGGGGAGAAGAAGGGCAAACTCGAGGGCAAACTCGAGGGCAAACTCGAGGGCGAACGGTCCGTCCTCAAGCGTTTGCTGACGCAACGCTTCGGCGTGTTGACGCCTGCCGCGGCCGCGCGGCTCGATGCTGCAACGTTGCCGGAACTCGATGCAATGACGCTTCGAGTGCTCACGGCGGCAAGTGTCGAAGAAGTGTTGGGCGAACGATAATCAGATTGGTTGCCTCGACCCTCCGATCTCGTGTATCCTCGCGCCGGTACTCGGAGGTCGTATGGGCGCATGTTATGGGGACGGGGTTTTGGGATTCATTCCGGGCACGGAACGCACCGAGGACGAGGAAATCGCATTCATCACCGAATTCGCGGGTTTGGGATTGAGTCACAAGTTTCGCGAAGTCATCGGTTCGCGCGTTTTGGAGCTCGCATACAAAAAAGGCGGCAAGGTCGAAACGCGGTGGTTGCCCGAGGGCGAAGCCGCGCCCGTGTTGGCCGCAGCGAAAAAGATGGGCGGCTCAGCGCCTTATTCGATGTTTCCCGGTTGCTTGGAAGAACAACTCTACATTCCGGGTTGTCGCACGGGTGGAGGCGGGCGAGTCGTCTGGCCGGAAAAACCTGTGGACGGTTGGGGCTTTCAGCCGATGCGTAATGCCATTGCCGGAATGACGGAATGGGTCGAGCTGGCGAAAAAGGGCGAAGTCGGCAGCGAGCCCGAATTCATGCAGGAACTGCTCGAAAGCTTGCAGCTCGCGAGCGAACACCGTTTGATCTTCACGATTGGTTATTGAGCGCGGTTCTTCGCTTTCAATTCCCAATCGATGTGGTATTGGCGAATTTGATTGTCATCGCTCGCGGTGGCAAAACTCGTAGGCCCGAGCGCGACGACATCCCAAATCGTGTGCGTATGTCCTTCCACGACCGTGAGGCACTTTTTCGTGCGTAAATCGAAAATGCGTACGGTCTTGTCGTAACTTCCCGTGACGACGTGGTGTTCGTCCAGAAAATCGAAACAGGAGACGGCCGACGTGTGTCCCGTGAGCGACAGAAGCTTTTTGCCGTCAATGCTTCGTTGGTGCAGAGCTTTGTCCGCGCAGCCGAAATAGATTTTTCCGTCGCGCACTTGCACGGCGGAAATGGATTGTTGACCCCCCCGAGCATATTCATTGAGGTCTCGCACCAGAGCTTCCGCGGGAGCCGGTTTTCGTCGGCTGCTGTCATATTCACCGGGGACAAACCCGCTGGCGGCCGCTTTGGGAATGTTCCATAGCAACAAATGACCATCGTACGCGCCGACGATGAGATGATCTTCGTCGAAAAACGCGACGGCATTGATCCAGTTTTCGGGATTGCGCACCGTTGCTACGCGTTCGAGGTTCGTCCGACGAAACACCTGCGCATGACCATTACCATCCAGGGTGGCAAGAAGCGAATCCTCCACTCCGCCAAAGGCCACATCCCGCACGTAGTCCCGCGGTTCGCGCGATACCTGCGACGAACCATCGGCCAAGTTGAAGAGATGCAAGCGATTGTACGTGCCAATCGCCAAGAACATCCCGTTCGCGGAAAAACTCAAGGCCCGAGACGCCAGCTCGTCGCTGGGAAAGCTGAATTCACACAGCCGTCGAGGATTGCCTCGGCCCCGTAAATCCCACACCGTCACTTTGCCTTCGGCGTCGGCGGTCGCCATCACGGTTCTTGCTCGATCCACGGCCATGCACGAAGACGCGTGCACCGGTCCCCATGTACGTTCCGGCCAAACCGCACGAATGCTCGTACGTTCCGCGGAGAGGGCCAGACGATTCCACACCGCCAAGACATCCGGCGCTCGTTCGAAGCCCTTCGTTTTACGGGCTCGGCGAGCGGCGGCAATGGCTTCGGCGAGTTTGTCTTGGGCGAGCGATTGTTCGGCATCTTGTAATGCCGCATCGACTGCGACGCGATCTTTGGCCAATTCCCGGGTGCGATCCGGCAAAGCCACGAGCATGGGTGCCAATGCGGGCGCATCGAGTACGTACCGGCGAACCATTCCGTCCCAATCCAGGGTCAGAAGTTCCCCATTGGAAAGAAAAATGGCTTCCGTGATCAATGCCGGAGCCTCGAAGGTGCGCACGCAACGCCGGGCGGGAAAATCCCACAAACTCCAGTGTAATCCATTGCTCGTGACGAGCCAACGTTGGTCGCGGCTCATCGCCATCGCGCTGACCCACGATTGCAATCCGCGCAAAGCTTCGATTTCTTCGCCGGTGGCTGCGTCATGGATCGATACGTGTTGATCGGCGCGGCCCACGAGGAGGATCTTTCGCCCGTATGTCTCGGCAAACGCGAAAGAATACGGCTGCGAAGCAAGCGTTATGGTTTGTCGCACCTCGCCGGTCTTCGGATCCATCCAGAGCAGCGAGCGGTCTTCACCGCCGACGAGCAACGTTTGTCCGTCCGGGGTGAGCGAAATGCATTGAATGGACATGTCATTGGGCAACACCAGAACGACGGCCTTTTTGGTGGAGCGTTTCGTGAATCCCCACGATCGCAAGGTCCCGCTGTGGGTTCCGGTCCAAGCCTTTTTGTCATCGCCGGACAATTCGAACGCTGAAGCTTTTCCGCCGAGCTCGTGCTGAAAAATGCGTTTGCCCGTTTCGATGTCATGACCGGTAAGAACGTCGTCCCAGCCTGCGGAATAAACGCGGCGGCCGTCTCGGGTCATGGCCACGCCAAACACGTATTCCTTGTGGGCGGCAAAAGAATGTTCCTTTCGGCCCGTCGTCAAATCGAAAACGCCGACTTCACCATTACGTCCGCCGACGATCACGCATCGTTCGTCATGCGAAACCGCCATGGCATCGGCGGTGCCGGGCATGGCGCGAAAGCTCTTCAATTCGCGAATTCCGTCACGTACTGCTCGTGATGCGCGTGCGACCGCTCGAGTTCCGCGCACGGCGCCCGCGGCGATTTCCGCCACGCGATCCAGCACTTTCCAAGCGTTTTTCTCATCGCCCCGTTCGATGTGAATCCAGGCTTCGAGCAATTTTGCTTCCCAGCGATCGCTCGTTGAAATGGCCTGCCGAACGCGATCGAGCGCCCCGCGATCGTTCATTTCACCGGCGCGCCAGGCGAGCAACGTATCATTGAAAATGGCTTCGGGATGGCAAGGATCGATGGCCAACGCTTCCTGAAGGTTTTTCCGGGCTTCGTCACGTTGATCCAAATCCAATAACGACACGGCGCGATTGTTTAATGCCGTCGCGCGCATTTCCGCGCCCGCCGGAGGTTTTCGCGTGACGCCACGACTCGCCAACATGGCCGTCAATTCTTCGGCAACTTCAGCGGCTTTCGGTCGATCGAGCGGCTCTTTTGCCAACATGCGCCGAAGCAAATCCACCGCACCTTCCCATATCGGCGACGATGCCTCGAATGCGTGGTCCACGTGCCCCGGTTGCCAAGGTGCTCGGCCGAGGAGCATTTCGAGCAGCGTCAGACCCAAGGACCAAATATCCGTCGCGCGCGTGATGGCCTCCGGCTTTCCCTTTTTTCGCTGAAGACTCGCCAATTGCTCCGGCGATGCATAGAGCGGCGTCATTCCCACGACCGTCGCGAGCATGGTACCGACGCCCCGTAGGTTTGTCCGTTCATACGCTTGGGGTTCGATTTTGCCGAGATTGGCGATGCCAAAATCGGTCAGTTTGGCGCCGTGGTTGTCCAGAAGAACGTTGGACGGTTTGACGTCTTGGTGCACGACCCCTGCGGCGTGCGCGTGCGCCAAACCGTGGGCCACATCGAGCGTGATGGACAAGGCCTGATTGATGAGCTCGGGCGTTGTCGCTCCGTTTTTGAACGGGCCTTTGTCGATGGCTTGCGCGAGTGATCCACCTTCGACGAATTCGATGAAAATAACCGGCGTGCCTCCGAACGTACGCACGTAATGGCACGTCACGACATGTGGATGACTGGGCAAACGAATCCACGTTTCGGCTTCTTTGCGTAATTGGGGAAAGCCTCCGGTGGACGTCAGGGTCGAGCTTAGCGGGACTTTGGCCGCCAAATCGATTTCCCACACGCGATGACGAATTCGTACGACTTCGCCCATGCCGCCGCGTCCGAGCGGACCGACGACTTCGTAGAGGCTTTGAAATTGCGGATCATCGAGCGGTGACGTCATGGCGGGACGCACGATATCAGAAGCGCGTCAAGCCTGGCAAGGGACATCTTCGACGAGCGCTTGGTCTTGAAAAACACGTCGCTGCAAAAATCTCGTGCGTGGTCGTGGGTTGTCGTGTAGGGTTGCGCGCGATGAACGCGAAGAACAAGAAGCCTGCGCAACTTATGGGCGATTCCCATAACTTCGGTCGACACGTCGTCGAGCTGGAAGGGCGGATCATCAAGCCCCGCACGGTATTTTGGGAATGGTTGTTCTTGTCGGCCGATAGTCCATTACGTCAATCCTTGGTGGCGGCGGCCGAACGAAGTCGTTTGTCCAATCAATACTTTGATTTTTTGCCGGAGATGAAATTCACGAACGTTCGGGCGCGGGAAGGCGGCGAAGTCGAACGTTTGCAGCTCGAGCCCTTGCCGGAATCGTCACCGTCGGAGAAAGAGCAGCTTGCCGCGATCGTCGGAAAGTCGCTCGCATTTTGGAGTTATTTCGGCGTCGCGGATCTGCATTGGGAAAATGTGGCCCTCGGGCGAACTGCCGAAGGCCGGATCATCCTCACGCCGCTCGATATTGAAATGGTGCTGGCCGACTTGGCGCATCCGACGGACACGAAATGGATCCCCGATGCGGATCCCGACGTGGCGGACGTTTGTCGGCATGCGGCGGGGGTTCGTCGCGTATTGCCTTATTTGGGAAAACCCGTGGCCGTCGAGCACCTCATGATCATGGCGCGAGAATACTTGCGGATGCTGGATGTTTTGGGAAAACAAACCAAAGAGATCGCCCAGGCGTTGGCGCAGATCCCCGACTTGAAGGACATCCCCATTCGCGTTTGTCTTCGCGGAACCGACGAATACGTGGAAGAAGATTCGGATTCGTTGTGGCCTCCGCTGCTCGATGAAGAAATGGAGCAGCTCGATCGGGGCGACATTCCGTATTTTTTCCGGCTGTATAATCAACCGGGCATTCATTATTTCAGTGAAAAAGATCTGACGGAATTCGACTCCTTGCCGACCGAAGGCGACGTTCCGCAGCTCGAACCTTTGTTGCAGATCTCCAAGGATTTGCGGTCGAAATCGCGTAAGACGCTTCGTGAAGAAGGACTGCTCACGGTGATCGGCGCGTTCGATCACAAGTCGTTCAAAGGCGTACACGTTCGTGAAGGTCTCGAGATTACGTTTCAAAAAAAGACGCTCATCGTAAAATATCCGGATGGTGAAGAAATCGAAGCGCATCGAGACTTACGCGAGTTTGTCGGAAGCGTGTACGTACCGTGCCGATGCGGCGAAGTGCTCTCCGTGTACGTGCCGCGCGTGACGAAGTGTGAATGGGTCGAAGGGGCGGGTGAGGAGGGGTTGGGCGAATGAAACCTTGCAAAATGGCGCGTTGTTTGGCATTACGTTCGAGCCAATGAAGGTCGTGGTGGCGTATGAATTTACCCGCGTGTGAAGTTTGTCGGCGTCCAAGCGTCGTGTGCGTGTGCGACCGGATCGTTTCTTATGCGACCAAGCGTCGCGTGCTCATTTTGCAGCATCCTCAAGAACAGGATGCGTTGCTCGGATCGGCGCAGATTGTTTTGGCGAGTTTGCCGCAGGCGAAACTCGTGATTGGCCTCAGCTGGCGGAATTTGGCGCATGCGCTCGGCGAAGAGGACGTGGATCCGCGAAAATGGGCGGTCTTGTTCCCCGATCGCGAGGCCGATGGTAATCAAGTCACGACACGTCGAGGCACGGTGCTCGATGCGGGATCGCTCGAAGGGATCATCGTTTTGGACGGGACGTGGTCGAAAGCAAAAACTTTGTGGTGGCGCAATCCGTGGTTGAACAAGATGAACCGGATGAGCCTCGAGCCGAAGCAGCCTTCGATTTACGGGCGATTGCGGACGGAGCCACGTCGAGAGTACGTCTCGACGCTCGAATCCGTGGCGGCGGCGTTGACGACTTGTGGGGAATCACCGGAAATCGAGAAAGGTTTGTCGCGGGTATTTCGGACGTTGATGCAGCGTGTGCGGGACGCGAATTTGGCCGTGGAGGAGCGCAAGTTGCCCAGAAAAACGCGTCCGCCCCGAGGTGCTGCGCCGCAGAACGTGCCGGAAACGGAGGAGTGACCATTTCGGTTTGCCGAGAGCCTACGCGAACGACGGGGCGTCCGAACTGTGAATTGCGAAGCGGATTACGTCCACAGCGAACAGCTCGGCAATTTTTCGCCGGCGAACCCTGCAAGTTTTCCTTGATGACCGCGCCAAACTGGAGTAGGGCGTTGGTCAAGGTGAACAGATGAACGCCAACACTCTTCTTCAACCGGCTGTCGAAGCGCTATGTAACCGCTTTCCCTCGAACGAAGCCGGTGTTGCGGCAGCGATCGATCTGGCCGTGCTCGTTGCTTCGGCCGACGGGCGTATCGACCCCGCGGAAATGGCGGCGTTGTCCACGTCGCTCGAGGTTGCCACCAAGACGCAGCTCTCGCCCGTGTTCGTCAAACACCTCGTGCAAGCCAGTCGTCAGCAGATCGCAGCGGCCGGAGCGACATCCCGCGCCAAACTCATTGGGGAGAGCATTGCGGCGCAAGGATGTGTCGACGAAGGTTTGCGTTTGGCCCTGGTCATTGCGCTGGCCAGCGACGGTTTTTCCGACGTGGAACGCGAGCAAATTGAAGTCATTGCCAAAGCGGCGGGGGCTGGTCCGGACCGGATTGATTCGTTGTGCCGGGAAATTCAGGGGGCGGGGGTCGCGTAGTTCGCGAGCATTCGTCGCCGATCAGTAACAACAGAACGTCGTTTCGTTCATCGGCGTGACGCTACCCATCATTTGCCCGCCCGTAGTGGTGCAGGTCGCGGTGGGGGCGGCCATTTTCACCCCGCCACCGAAGGCTCCGCCGGTACTGACGCACTGACCAACCATATCGACGGGCTTCGCGCCGGTCGTGCAATTCGCATCGCTGTACAATGTAAAGGTTCCGCCTTCGCATTTCGCCGAGCAGCTGCAAGGCGTGCATCCCGTGCGGTCGTCGACGAACGATTCGAATGCATAAAGCGCCAGAGGCCAATCGCCCGGACAAACCTCGTGGCCCGGCCTCTTGATGCAGGTATGCTCGGCGTTGGCGAGTCCGGTGTTGGCCACGCAAGTGCCCGTCGATTCACAACCTTTGCCGTTTGTCCCGCCAACCGAGCATGTCGTGATGGTTGTTTCCATCGGCGGTTTGGGAGGACCGCTGGACGTGCCGGTGGTGCATGTACCCGACGTCATCGGGCCCGACTCGAGAATCGCCGCCGATCCGAAGATTTGTTGGCATTGGTCGGGCACCATGATCTGTACCGGTTGCGATTTGTTGCATACCCCGTTGAAGTCGAATGCCGTCGACAATGTTCCCGCCGTGCACGTTACGCCCGACGTATCACACGTACACGCGTCGCAAGCATCTTTGGCGGGGCTTTGATAATAGAGTTTCGGCATAACGCCGCCTTCGCAGGATCCCGTCGGATCTCCGAACGCCGTGACGGTTATGGTCACGACCTCGGTAAAACCTGCGGGAATGGGCGGGAGGCACGTGTACATGGCCGAGCACTCGGAATCGGCGCAATCGATGGCTCCGTCATTGTCGTCATCGGTGCCGTTGGTGCAATCTTCCACATTCGGCATCGTGCCGCTCGAACTGCCCGAGCCGCTGGTCATCCCGGACGAACCCGCGCCCGACGATGAGGTCGTGCCCGGATCGCATAAAGCCAATTCTTGACATGATGGTTGTGAACCACATGCGGTCGAAGCAACGACCGAACAAATAGCCGCGAAAAACCCAAGCCCCTTGTACCATGATTTCATTCTTCAGCGTCCTCTCCGATGGATGGTCGAACAGCATTTCAGTGAATCAAGATTCGCGATGTTCTCGATGCAAAAGAAAAAAGAAGGGCCGTTTGATTCCCTTGAGGTCCATGAGCCCGAGGACGGTGTCTTCGTCGACGTTGCGAAAGACGTCGAGCACCGGCAGCTGATCGTAAATCATCGTGGCGCTGGATTTACCGCGGTAATTCGTCATGCGCAGACGCGCACGCGATTGCAGCGTTTCGAAGATCGGCAACATGAATTGGAACATACGCCCGAGCCACCTGAATTTCGGCATCGGTACGCGATCCGCGAGGCTCAATTGAAGGGCCACGAAGATGGGGTTCACGTGCGCAAAACCTCCGCGCATCGTGCGAAATACGAGCGGATGTACTTCTTCGGCATCGTCGAATCGTTTGCCGTGCCAATGGTACGTTTCGAGCAACCCGTCGAGCGGATGATCGGTGCAAAATTCCGACCCTTTCCAACTTCCCAACATGAAGTCGATATCGACCGGATCGAGGGAATCGAAGAGCGCGAGGGCTTCGTCCGTGGTCGCTTTGCCGGACTGCAAAAGATCGATGGGAGACATCTGCGGCTACCTCGGGGAGCGTCGTCGACGCCGAGACAGCCGAGCCTACCGACAAATGGTCGAGACATTCAAGTTTTTTCGGAACGCCTCGAAAGATGGATTGAATGGCGTTACGGTTGCCGCTGCGCGGTGGCGTTGGACGTCGCGGGAGCCATCGTGCACCAACAGACTTCGTGGGTCAGGGTTCCCATGGCGGCATCGCCGTCGATGGTCAGCTTGATGTTCCGCTTCTCGCATTGGCTCTCGCCTGAAAAGCAATACGAGGAATTGCTGGTCAATTCGATGGAGCAACCGTCGGCCGAAAGGGTCGCGTTTGTCGAGTACACACCCGGTTCGGGGTTTGCCCCGCACATGCTCATGGGCATCGTGTCATCGCCGGCAAATACGACGTTCGTGGATCCATCGGCATTTTGCGTGATCGTGACGGTGTCCGACGTCAGCGCGCACGGTGTGCCGTCATTGGCATACGTGAGGTTCCACGTACCCCAAGGGGTACAAGGCCCCACGGGGCCGCCGCTCGAACTGCTGCCGCTGCTGCTGGAAGTTCCGGCGGTTTGAGGCATTTCGTCACCGCAGCCGGGAAAAACCAAGGTGGCGGTACCGAGAATCAAGAAGGCAAAGTTACGCATGGCGCCGAGATTACCGTGAATTGGGCAAAACGCAACCGCGAATCTGCGCAACTCGACGCGAACGATCATGCACCGCACGCCGGCAAATCGTCGAGCTCCCGTATTACCTCGACAAACTCGGATTTCATGTCGTGTATGAGTTTCGGCAATGATTCGGTATTCTCCGCACGCACCGCCAGCTCGAATTGCCGACACAAGTCGGCAAACGTGACGGCTCCGAGGCCCTTGGAAGAAGACGTGAGCTGATGGGCCGCGCGTGCGGCATCGCGCAGCTTGCCTTGTCCCAGCGCTGTTCCACATTCATTCAGCAACTTGGCGCTCGACGAACGGAATTCCGTAATGAGCTCATCGAATGCCTCGGGACCGCCCTCACGAAAAAGATTGCGAAGTTCATCCAATACGGTGTGGTCGATGGCCGAGCGTGTATTTGGCGAAGGCGTGGGCGATGGCGCTCCGGGATCCGAAGATTCCTTGTCCGAACGACGTACGCTACGTTTGAGCGCCGCAACGAGCTCGTCCACGCGAAATGGTTTGCCGATATGATCATTCATGCCGGCGGCGAGACAATCATTGCGATCCTGCAGCGTCGCGTTCGCCGTGATGGCGATGATCCAAGGTTGTTTTTCCGGGACGAACAAGCGTCGAATTTCCCGCGTCGCTTCGAGCCCGTTCATTTCCGGCATTTGTACGTCCATCAGGACCACGTCGTAACGTTGTCGCTTGAGCGCCGCGACCGCTTCGAGACCATTGGCGGCGACATCCGGCCGGTACCCGAGGCGTTCGAGCGTCGCGACCGCCAATTTTTGATTGATCAGGTGATCTTCGGCCAGCAAAATCTTACGCGGGACAGCGGCGG
>CAYSYX010000149.1:17401-18801 GCA_964435055.1 uncultured Polyangium sp.
GCGGCGGCCAATTGGTGATCCCAAGGCGACGGACCCAATTCATTCGCCCCATTCATTCGTTGGGTGAAAATGGATACCAGGCGGCTGCGCAGGGCCGTGAATTTAATGGGTTTGGCCAATTGAACCGTCCAAAGGTTCGTCCGAGCCCCCGGAGGTTGCCAACCCATGGACGTCAAGAGCACGATGGGCACGGTCGAGTTCGAGCTTCGGACGTGCTGCGTCAGCGTGATTCCATCCATCGCCGGCATCTGCATGTCGAGAATCATGACGTCGTAGGTTTGTCCCTGCGATACCATTTCCAAGGCGCGCGTCCCCGAGTCCGCCTCCATTGCGATCATATCCCACGCGCGTATCTGCCGGCACGTGACGCCGCGGTTCGTCGCGTTGTCGTCCACAACCAAAACGCGTTTGTCCCGAAGGCACGCAAGGTCCTGTCGTACCAAAATATCTTCGCCGTTCGAGCCTTTTTTCAGCGGTAACGTGAAAGAAAATGTCGAGCCCACTCCGGGGGCGCTCTCGACGGTCAGCGTCCCGCCCATCATTTCGACGAGTCGTTTGCTGATGGCCAATCCGAGCCCGGTGCCGCCGTATTTTCTGGTCGTCGAAATGTCTACCTGGCTGAAGGGCCGAAACAAGCGATCTCGGCGAGCTTCGGGAATACCGATTCCCGTGTCTTTCACCGAAAATGTCAGTTCACAATCCCCGTCGGGCCGCCCGTCGTTTCGGCCGGACGGCGTAATGGTCAAGATGACTTCGCCATGATCGGTGAATTTCACCGCATTGCTGAGCAGATTCGTGAGAACTTGACGCAAACGCGAAGGATCTCCGGCCACCGTGGCGGGAATTTTTGCATCCACGTCGCAGATCAACTCAATCGGCTTTCGCGCCGCATGCATGGCGATGATATCGAGCACGCTTTCGGCGGCCGTGCGTAAATTGAATTCGATGACCTCCAAGGTCACTTGGGCAGCTTCGATTTTGGAAAAATCCAAGACGTCGTTGATAATGCTCAAAAGAGCGTCACCGCTGTCCCGAATCGTCGTGACGAAATCACGTTGCTCTTCGTCGAGCCGCGTATCGAGGAGCAATCCGGTCATTCCGATGACGGCGTTCATCGGCGTGCGAATTTCATGGCTCATGTTGGCCAAAAATGCCGATTTCGCCAAATTCGCCTCTTCAGCTCGAATACGCGCCGCTTCGACTTCACGATTGGCCTGCTCGAGGGCCCGTTCGGCCAGGATGCGATCGGTAATGTCGCGCTGATTGACCAACATGGCTGCTTGACCTGTCACCGGATCGAGCGTTGCGCGTGCATCCACGACATGCCAAGCTGCTCCGACGTGGGTTCGGGCTTCAACGACGCCGTCGTGCTGCGCGCCTACATCGCCCGCCACAGCCCG
>CAYSYX010000150.1:0-14565 GCA_964435055.1 uncultured Polyangium sp.
CCACTATCGCCTCAGGTTCCGCGGGTGGCATCATTCGACTATGGGACGCCTCCTCCGGACGCGAACGCCGATCGCTAAGCGGCCATTCACACTCAGCTAGGAGTGTGGCGTTCAGCCCCGGCGGAAACACCATCGCTTCCGGCTCGGCAGACAGGACCGTGCGGCTGTGGGACGCCTCCTCCGGACGCCAACGATGCTCGCTCCAACGCCATTCAGACTGGGTGAGGAGTGTGGCGTTCAGCCCCGACGGTAACACCATCGCCTCCGGGTCAGATGACAAGACGGTGCGTCTGTGGGACGTCTCCTCTGGACGCGAAATACGCGCCCTAATTGGACACGAATACTCGGTCTTGTGCGTAGCATTCAGTCCCGACAGAGACGTTATCGCCTCCTGCTCGCAGGACAAAACCGTGCGTCTGTGGGACATAGCCTCCGGAAAATGCCTCCAAGTGCTTGAAGGTCATTCTGCTGACGTAAGAAGCGTCGCCTTCAGCCCCGAAGGGCAAACCATTGCCTCCGGATCCGAGGACGGCACCATTCGCCTCTGGAACGTCACTTCCGGCCAATGTTACGCCATTCTCTTCGCCACTGAAGACGGCTGGGTCGCGTTTTCCCCGGATGGCCGTTACAAATACGGCGGCAATATCCGCGGATCGTTTTGGCATATCGTCGGTTTGTGCCGATTCGAAGTGGGCGAATTGCCCGAATTGGAATTGCCCGGCGAGGCGGATTTTCGGACGTTGGCGCCAATGGCGGTGGGGTGACGATTCGCAAAAGCTGTCAGGTACGTCCGAATTGTGCGTCGCTATCATCGACGAACGCTGTACGAAGAAGCTTGACCGTTTGTCACGTATTGTGTACTCACGTGCCGTGACGAACGAAAACATGTATCAAGCGCCTGCCGGTCATTCCTCGGCAAACCACGCATCCTTCTCGGCGGAAGAATGGAGGTACATAACGAAGGTCTTCACCGCATGGCTCGTTGGACTTGCCATTTGGTACGCAGGCATCTTGACGTTCGTTTTTCATTTTTCACTGAGCCAATTCGGCGGGACCGAATATCTAGCTCGTGTGGCATTGTTGGCCCTTACCGGGGAATATGGCCCGCAAATCGTCACCATCGCGTCATTCAATACGTTGGTGATGATCACGGATCGGCGCGCCAAACGAGAATTGCTGCAACCCGTTGACGGCTTACCATGGTGGACCGGTGTCGCGCTGGGATTGGCTGTGCCCGTAGCCATGTTCGTCGCAATCTCGACGAGTTTGCTGCTGATCACGTTCGTTGCGGGGATACCGTGGACAACGTCATGGCCATCCGCACGCAAATCGTACGGACTGCGAGACGTGGGCTTCGTATTGATCCAATGGCTGCCGCCGACGCTCGTGCTGATGTTTGCTTCAGCGCCTTTGATGCGTTTCTTGCTTCGATTTCGCGGTCGGCTGATTCTGAAGTTGTTCGCAACGATGTTCGTGGTGGGCGCGCTGCTCCACCCGTTGCGCAAAATCGCCGTGGAGCTTGTGTTGCGTCGATGATCGGCGATTATGCCACAACGGCGGGTAGCGCAGCTTCGAGCGGCATGAACTCCGCGCCGCGAATCTGATGCGCAAGCATCGCTTGCCGCAGATCCTGCGAGATGATCACTTCACGCTGGGGCCAGCCATCGCCAAACGCTTGCCGGGTTTTCGCGATGGCGCCGGACGGTTCCTGTGCCAAGGGCGGATGATAGCCGCGGTGCGAGTGCGTGTATTTCTTGCGGCCACATCCCGCGCACACCTCTTTCACCTGCAAGCGGTCCATCACGAGGTCGACCTCTTCATCGATGACCAATTGGGCCACCGTTTGGAGTTCTTTGCCGCTGCGATTGGCTACCGGTCGGCACTTGATGCCGAACGGTTTGAAGACGGTTTCCCAGACTGCGGGCGGTACGAATATCTCATCGAAGACCCAATGGAGCATCATGATGGCCCGTCGTCCCCACTTGGGCTCCATCTTGATGCGAAACGGAGCGTTTTGGACTTTGCCCAAACCGCATTTGTCGCACCAGCGGCTGCGATCAAATGTGACCTCGCTGTATGCGCGCAGGTCCTGCGGTTGCGGAAAGCCGTTTTCCCAGGCAAACAATTGCAGCCAGCGTGCTTCGTCGAGTTCGCGCGTGGTGAATTCCGTGAGAAGAATCGCGAGTGGCTCCCGATCGCACTCATGTACAAGCCGCCATATCGGCGGCCAGTTTGGATGATCCTCAGCGATTCGAAACGCGATGAGCGGCTCTGGCTCGTTAGAGATTTTGCATCCAGGTTCCAGTCTCACACCAAGTGTAAGAAGTTCTGCGATCTGTGGATGTGTTGCTCGGATGGCGACGCGATGGATGTACCTCATAAGTCAAGTGCCTTCAGGATCGCGGGGTAACTTGCGTAGATCTTGCGCGCTGCGTTGATGATCTCGGCTCTTCCTATACCAGCGTTGCGTGTTCCTGCTTCACCGTACGCAATCGCTTGTCGCCACTTGTTCGTGAACTCCTGATGCTCCGCTGCCGTGACCGCGATCGTCAAATTCATCCGCCGGTCATTTTCCATCTTGACACTGAACCTCTGTTCGATCAGGTGATGTTTTTCCAAACCCTGACCGGCGATCATCTTGCCGAGCTTGCTTTCGGTTTGTACTCCAAACTCGGCCGCACGGGACAAGTTTCCGAACGGAGCCGGTGCCGGCGGCGTGATCGTTGGAGGTGTTTTCGCAGCCGGAGGCGACACTGCGGGGAGCGACGGACCGTTCACGTTGGCTGGAGGTGTCTTCGGCAGCTTGAGGAAAAACCCCGCACCGTTCGTCACTGCCGGCACGTAGATCGGAATTCTCCGCAATCGTTCGAACGCCAAACGCACCGCTTTGGCCGCCAACGTTTCCGTTGCGACATACGCGTTCGGAAACAGAAGGATCGCCACGGTCGAGGCGGTATTCAGCGCCAAAAATTCGAGCTTCTTGCTGCCGACACCCGCTTCGAAGCCTTCCGAAAAAGCCGCTTCGGATGAAGCTTGCAAATGCGAATCAGTCAAGGTCGAAGGAATTGGCAGGTCGTTCAGCGTCTTTGCGACTTTGTTTTGAATGTCCGCCAAGATGTCAGGATTCTCGCGAAGATCGTCGTCGAAGCGTGAACAGTGCGAACTCAGAAAGGACAAACCCGACTCGATACCTTGTACCGTCGAGCCAATCTTTTTCCCCATTGCGTAGGACTTGGTGACGACCTCTTTCAGCTCCTGCTCTTGCGCCTGGCGCACCGGATTCGGATGCGCCGGCGCACGTATCGTTCCTTTGCCATGCGCGGATTGCCCTAAATACCGGCCATCGGGCTTGGGGTTTGGCCGAGCGGATGCCGTATCGGCTCGCAAGGATTCCGATGGTGGCTCGAACAGCACAAGCGCCCGTCGTTCGGTGAGTAACTTGCAGGGCGGCGGAGGAATTGGAACAACCTTGCCCTCGAGCAAATACACCTTGGAGGGTTTGACCAAGACCAATTTCTCGTTTGCCTCGGGACAGGGCGTCATTTCCTGGCCGAGCGGCATTGTCCGCGAATTGGCTGGGTCGGCGTCACGATCGTACACGTAAAACCGCCCTTGATGCCTCGCCGCCTGGCAGAATTGCATCGAATCGGCGGACGAGATCAATTGCATCGTCGGCGAAAAGGCCCACATCAACCGTGCCGACTTCGATGACGCAGCCGCTGCCAATGCCGTCGGATATCCACACACGGGCACCAGCACGAGCGGAATTCGTTCATTGATGACCCCTACAGGGGTTACCGCGGGTAATGGTTCGCACGCGCCAAACACCAGCACGGTGATCAGAAGCAAGAGACCACGAACAACATGCGGCAAATTCATGCTTAGACCTCCCCGAAACGACGGTTGCAAGAAGATCAAAGCGCCGCGCGTGCGTCAAGAGAGCAAAACTCACTCGCTCGGCTTCGTGCGCTCCAACAAGCATCTTGAACCGATGCCGGTTGGTCGAGCGGCTGAAATTACGCGGGATCTTGGACGAGGCCTTTGTGGAGGATAAGCAAGGGCACCCCCCTACGGACACGCCCCGCCGCGTTCGCCCATGCCAAACGAAATAAACTGAATCGGATGGCTGCCGACGTATTTGCCCGCGTCCAGCGTGTCCCACGTAATCCCGTCCGTGCTCCGGTAAAACCTCTGCTTGTCATACCATTGCTGCCAGCCGCCGTTCACCGCTACGTACGTCCCCGAATCGCTCCGGGCCACCGCGCCAATCGATGGACCAGGCTTCGTTTGTACGACACCATTGGCGTCCTTTTCCCGCACCATCGTCGGCGTTGTGTTCCACGTCAAACCATCGCTGCTCGAAAATCGCACGGGCGTGTTGTTCGATCGTCCCCAGGCAATGAACGCCGATCCATCCCAAATCAATCGCCCATCCGTCGCCGTCGTCCCAATGTTTGTCGCGGTCCATGTGTCGCCTCCGTCTTTTGATGAACACGCGACTCCATCGCCGCCCAACACCAAGGCGACCCCATTGCCATACGCAAAGCCGCCCTCCCATTGCATGCTCGCCGCGCACTCCGCAGGCAACGTCGTCGGCCGTTTCCATGTCGCCCCGTCGTCGTCGCTGTAGTTCAAATCGGACGAACCACTGTCGAAGGCCAGGAAAAACCTTCCGCCGGCGTGCGGGGCAAATCCCGTGCGCCGAACGTTCCATACGGCGGAATCCGGGTTTCCTCCCGGCGTCCATGTCGTTGCGTCATCGGACGAAACTTGCGGCGGCCTTTCCCCCGCGAGGAATTTGCCATTGCCATACACGATGCCCGCAAACGTTTTACCTTCCAACGTGTTTGCCCAATCGGTACCATTACGCGAGCGCCGAATCGATCCCGGTTTGCCCCAACCAAACGTCGCGACAAAGTAACCCGCGCCAAACGTAATTCCCCGGCCCGCGCCGGGATGATGATCGCAATCGTGTGTTGCGTCGGAAAAACACGGATACGCGTCGTCGTCCGATCGATTGGCCACCCACGATTGCCCATCGTCACACGAGACAATCGTCCGGCCGACCATCCCTTGGGCGACGAACATCGGTACGTTTGTCACGGAACCTCCGCCTTGGCCGGCGCTGCCACTGCTGCTCGATGCCGTTTGTCCTGCCGATCCACCCGAGCCTGGGTCGCCGCCTTGACCGCCCGTGCCGTTGCCCGCTTGACCTGCCGATCCCGTGCTGTTCGAGGTGTTGTCGCCGCAGCCGATGAATCCGAGCACCGCGCCGCCCGCGAGCGCAAGCGAAGCCAAATGTAAGACCTTCCGCATGTTCATGGATGAACCTCCAGCGTTCACGAAACGGCGAAGATGCCGTTGCGTCAAGTCGCCCGAAGATACTGCTCGCAGTGCTCGGCAATTCTCCTTATCTTCAACGATGGTGCGCTGACGTTCGCGTCCGCGCATCGGCTTTGCTCACTTCAAGGAGGACTTGTTGATGATTCGAAAACCTTGGCCCTGGCTCCTCGCGCTCGGCGCGCTTTCCAGCGCGTGCACGGGGATCATCGGGGACGACAAAAACGTTCCCGGTGGGACGACAAACCCGGCGTCATTCACGTGCGACACGAAATTGACGCCTGCGGCGCTGCCTTTGCGACGTTTGAGTTACCGGCAATATCGCAACACGATTGCGGACATCATCCGATTTGTCGCGCCGAACGCGGCGACGGCGACGATCGATGCGGTCATGCCCACCGTGGATCAGCTGCCGCGCGATCAGCGAATCGGTCCGGACAAACATTATGCGGGTTTTTCCCGGCGGGATCAAGCGCTGCAACAAGAGCACGTCGACGGGATGTATGCCGTGGGTGCCGCGGTCGGGAAAAACTTGACGAAAGACGCGACGGTTCTCGGAGAGCTTGCCGGAGCCTGTGCGACGGATGCGGACACGACAAACGATGCGTCGTGCCTCGACGCGATGATTCGCAAGGTCGGCGAGCGGGCATTACGTCGGCCATTGACCGACGAGGATGTGGCGTTTTACCGCGGGCCGGCAGGCGATGCGCCTTATGAGCCTGCGGATTATGCCGATGTCGTGGCGCTTCTGCTCAATGCGCCGCACTTGATGTATTTCGTCGAGCATGGTCAAGGCGGAGCCGATCCATCGGTGCCGCTGGGCGCTTATGAAATCGCGTCGCGTTTGTCGTATCATTTTTGGCAAACGTTGCCCGACGAGCAACTGTTTGCCGCCGCGAAAAATGGCGATCTGCTGACGGAAGCCGGGTACGAAGCGCAATTGAAGCGCATTTTCCAAGATCCGCGCACGCGGGACGCCGTGGGCGAGTTTTTCGGTGAATGGCTGGAGAACGCGACGCTCGAAGAATTGGATTCACGCGTGGGAACGCCGCTTTACGATGCGTTTGCCGGGACGACCACCGTCGGACCGAACTTGCGCGAAGCAATGCTCGCGGACGTCACGGATGCGGCGTTGTATTACACGTTCGACGCGCCGGGCGGTTTCCGCGAATTGCTGCTCGACCGGCATTCTTTTGCGAAAACGGACGACTTGGCGGGCATTTACGGCGTATCCAAGTGGACCGGTGGTGCACCTCCGGAGTTTGGCGAAAAGGAACGCGTGGGGCTCTTGACGCGAGCGGCGTATTTAGCGACGGGTTCGGCGAATACGCGTCCCATCATGAAAGGCGTCTTTATTCGCAAGGCGCTCTTGTGTGACGAGATTCCCGCACCTCCGCCGAATGCGGCGGCGAATCCTCCGCAGCTGAGCAATACGTTGTCCACGCGGCAAGTCGTGGAACAACTGACGGGTGATGGATCTTGCGCTTCGTGCCACAAAGCGACGATCAATCCGCTCGGGTTTGCCACGGAAAACTTCGATTCGCTCGGTCGATTGCGGCAGGAACAAACGCTGCTCGATCCGCAAACCGGAATGGTCGTCGGGTCCGCGCCGGTGGATACGACGAGTGTTCCGCGGATTGAAATCACCGACGAAACGGTTTCGCAAGGTGCGGAAGACTTGATGAAGATGATCGCCGACAGTCCCAAGCCTTATGCCTGTTTCGCTCGGCAATATTTCCGCTACACGTTTGGCCGAATGGAGGATTCGAAGCGTGACGGATGTGCGCTGAGTGAAATGAAATTGGCGCTCGATGCAAGCAAACCGATGTCCGAGGTGCTTGTGGCGATTGCGCAAAGCGCTGCATTCCGCAGTCGATCGTTTGCGGAATGAACCCCGGAACCAGGCAAATCGAGGAACGAGGAGAATTGACATGGCGAAAGTAGTGAATCGAAGGATGTGGCTCCGGGGTGCGGCGGGCTGTTTGTTGGCCATTCCGTTTTTGCCGTCGCTCGTGGGCGAAAAAGAAGCGCGAGCGGCCGGAGGAGCAAAACGTTTCATCGCGCTCGCGACGCAACATGGAGGCGTCTGGGCGCAGCGCATGGTGCCCGCGGACGCGGTGTTGACACAGACGGCGACGTACGCCGGGCACGAGGTTCGTCGCGGCAATTTGGCGTTGGATGTCGCGGGCGGCATCGCGAGTTTGTCGCCGGTGTTGTCCGCGGACTCGGGGAAACTCACGTCGACGTTGGTGCAAAAGATGAACGTTCTGCGCGGGCTCGACGTGACGTTTTACCTGGCGCATCATCGCGGCGGACACTTGGGCAACTATTCGGACAACGATGGCAATGGTACGGATGGTAAAACCGTGCAAGCGACGCCGCGGCCGACGATTGATCAAGTGCTGGCGTGGTCGGATGTGTTCTACCCGGATCTGTCATCGATCAAAGAGCGTTCCATCGTGGCGGGGAACAAGGGGATGTCGCACGGGTACACGAGCCCCGGGACGCAATCGGGCGACATTCAATTCGTTGCACCTCAAAATGACTCGCTGGCGATCTTCAACAAAATCTTCGTGCCTCCGCAGAACCCGGGGATGCAAAGACCGCCGATCGTCGATCGGGTGCTCGCGGATTACAAGCGCCTGCGCGATGGAAATCAGCGCCTATCCACCGCGGATAAACAGCGCCTCGACGATCACATCGATCGCATCAACGAGCTCGAACGCAAGCTCAACGTGACGGCGTCTTGCGGAGCGATCACCCCGCCGAGCTCGTCGTCGTCGGATGAGCTTGGTTCGTCATTCGGCGTGGATCCAGCGGCGCAAAAGAGGTTCTGGCAGCTCATGAACGACGTCGTCGTCGCGGCGATGGCGTGCGATACGTGCCGGATTGTCACGATGAACGTGGGACAAACCTTCTCGGACTTCGTGGGTGATTGGCACCAAGACGTGGCGCATCAAGCCAACGTGAGCGCGGAGAAACACGAGCTGATCTTCGCGGGACATCGTCGCTTCTTCGAAGACGTGTTCGTGGATCTCGTCTCGAAGCTCGATGCGTTGGTCGATCCAAACGGCGGTTCGGTGTTGGATCACAGCTTGGTGCAGTGGACGCAAGAATCGGGGACGATTACGCATGATCCGATTGAAATGACGGTCGTGACGGCGGGATCGGCGGACGGATTCTTCACGACGGGCAATTATTGCGATTATCGCAATTTGCAAAAACCGGCGGTAAAAGCCGCCGGCTCGCAGCTCGTCGATTCTCACATCGGGCTCGTGTACAACCAATGGTTGGGCAACGTGCTTCAATCCATGGGTTTGTCGCCCGCGACCTACGAAAAAGATGGGTTTGGCGGGTACGGTCTCGTGCAGATGTCCACGGAGGGTTGGTACGCCGGGTTCGAGAAATACGGCCCGGAAGAACTCAACGTGATGAGCGAGATCTTGCCGTTCATCAAAGCCTGAGCCTGCTCGACGCGGCGCGGTCTCCCTGAAAAAACCTTGCCCATCGGCCGTTTGTGTGGTTCATGCTGCACCGCATGAATTCGGCTCAGGACCCCAATACCTCCCCAGACAAACCATTCGGCTTGCGATCGACTCGGCAGTTCGCCGTGACGTGGGGTGATTGCGATGCGGCTTCGGTCGTGTTTTATCCGCGATATTACGAATGGTTCGATGCGTGCACGCACGCGATGCTCGACGGCGCCGGACTGAGCCATCGTACGTTGCGCCAAACCTACGGCCTCTTGGGAACGCCGCTCGTGCAAGCTTCCGCGAAATTCATGGCGCCCTCGACCTACGGCGACGTCATTGATGCCGAGAGCTTCGTTTCGAAGATCGTGGATCGAGGTTTTACCGTGACGCACCGTTTTTCCGTGCGCGGACGGTTGGTCGTCGAAGGGGAAGAAGTTCGCGTTTGGGCCAAGGAAACAGGGGATCCGGCTCGTCCGATGAAGACGGTGGACCCCGGGCCGGAGATCCGAGCGATCATCGAAGGGCGTTAATACGACTCCGCCAGTTTATCAAAGCGGTGCTTGGAGAGTGCCTGAAAATCAAGCCTCGACAAGCGCAATATACGAAGTGGCGTGCAGTTACGCGAGTTGAGCGCCAAGGAATCGATTATTCCAGACAAGCTGGAGCGTTTGGTTTGGCCATGAAGCAGCTTGGTTGCGCTGGTTCACAGGCCTCGTTCGTTCGGTGCAGCTCGTTTTTGCAATAACATTCGCAACAGCTGCTACACGACGAGTCGCCGTTGGCGCAATTGGCTTGGCAGTTGGATACACAAGGCCCAAGCAACGATTCGCAGGTCACGGGGCAATCGGTCTCGACCAAATCCGCGTCTCGAACGGCTGGAAGAGATACCGAGCCGTTTGTCGTGCACGTACCGCCCGCGCGCAGGCATACGCCTCCGACGGACAACGTGTAGTTGATGATCCGTGGCTCCGCGCAGCCGACGACGGACGTCGTGCCATCACAAAGTACATGCAGACGCCAGTGGTTCTGCAATCCGGTGAGGTCGTGGTTTGCCAACCAGGAATAACCGAAGAGATTCCCGCCGGGATTCGCGATGGTTACGAATGTCCCCGTCGTGATCGATCCGAACGTGCCGTCGGTCAAGTCGAGACACGCGGTTGCTTCGGCGCTCCACGCGACGGTTATCGGCGATTTGTCGAATTTGGGTGTAAACCAGCCCTTGGGCATATCGCCCGTTCGAATGGTCGTGGCCAGTCCATCCAACGTGAATGTTGCACTCACATTGTTGGAAATCACCGCCAGTTCCGCTTCGCGCGTCTGCTCGACCGGATTGCCGTCGATCTCCGCTGCGCAACCGCCCAGGGCAATCAAAAAGGTGAATGCCAAAAATATTCTCATGGTCGTCGACTCCTTCCATTGTTCGGACAACCAGCCCCCACATTTCCCGGTTGTTGCTCGTTGAATCCCTTTGCGCAAGCAAATTCATCATTTGGTATGAGTTCCAAATGATTCGTGTTGCCAAACCGCCGGAATGTCGAGGAAACCGAGGGCGACGAAGATCGGAAGATTGAGTCGTGATTTTGTATATTTATGTGTTCGGTACGTATCGGCGCGAAATGGACGTGCGGTCGGAAATCGAAATGGGTTTCACCGCAATGCCCGCGACGTACCCGTCGCGTCGCGTGTGGCGTTTGACCAAGGCGATTCGTGTTCCGTTGTGAATTGAATTGTTACGGCTATTGATTGGTGGCAATTCGAGTCGCGTTGGCTCGGTGCGCGCCGTTGGGCCGCGTGGCCAGATAACGTTTGGCGGCGGCCCGCGCTTCATCGTGTTTGCCGGCTCGTTGCAGAGCAATCGCGCGCAAATAGTCGGCCTCGTCGGCGCGGGCGTCGCTCCCGTGCGTCTGGGAAAACCGTTCGAGTTTCTCCGCGCCGGCCGCGTAATCACCGCTGCGTAATGCGGCCATGGCGTCGGCGAACGTTTGCGATGCCGCGGAAAGATCCGGGCGTTTCGTCGTCTGATCCGGGGACGGGGCAGGCGAGGGAACCACGACACCGGGCGAGGGATCGACGACTTCCCGAACGGAATCATGTTTGTCAGAGTGATCCATGGCCGGAAGAACGACGTTGCGCGTCGGCGTTCGAGGTGCGTTTGTCGCTACAACCACGGGACTTGGGGGAGGCGGTGTTTCGAGCGCCGGCGGCGTGGCGACTTCCGGAGCCGAGTTTGCCGGCGGATTGGCGGCGGACGTGGGTGTGGCGCGCCATGAACCTCCGGCCGGAATGACCGCGGTAAAACCTGCATATTGCACTTCAACAGTGCCCTGTTCCACCGCGACGCTGCGAATTTTGCCTTCTTCGGCTTCGACTCGAAATGCGGTCGCCCGGACTTCGATCAACGCGTCCTTCGTGCGGACGACAAACCGTTTTCCGCTCTCGAGTTTCGGGAGTTTTACCTCGATGACACCATGATCCAAGGTCAATTCGTCCAAATCGGCCGTACGATTGCGAGCAAATCGCGCGTCGTCCGAGGGAAGAAATCCCAATTTGTCGGGCGATTCGGTGCCCCGAACGTTCAACCGCGGCAATGCTCCGAGGTGCCAAGCCATTGCTTGATATCGAGTGTGGTTCCCGCTTCCCCAGAAAAACCCGACCATCATCGCCGCTGCGGCAAATACCAATCCAAACGCGAGCGTCGGCAGGGGCGAAGAAGACCGAAGCCGCTCCGAAGCCCCCAAGGTCGAAATCGGGGGCGATTGCTTTTGCGCCGGAGCGGGTGAAGCCGCTTTTTGCAACAAGGCCACTCGGGCGCGCTGATGTTCGAGCGGCGTCAGGGGTTCTCGCGGCGCCCGTACCGCATTGCCGATTTTCTCCAAATCGCGGGCACAGGCTGTACAAACCGCACAACCTTCGAGGTGTCGTTCGAGCGAAGCACATTCCTGAGGACCCAGACGCCCATCACGGAAAGCTTCCACCAAAGTCGTTCGCGGGCAATCCGACGTGGTCATCAATTCCCCCTCTCCAGCGTATTTCGCAACTCCGCGCGAGCCTCGTGCAGGCGGCGCCATATCGTCCCCACCGGAATGCCAAGGATCTTGGCAACTTCGACTCCCGTCATTCCGTTGTATTCCACCATGACCAACACCAGACGTTTTTCTTCGGATAACTTTGCAATGGCCGCTTGCAACTGAGCTTCTTCTCGAGCTTGATGCAAACGATCTTCCGGACTTGGTTTGGGTGACGTCGGGGCTGCGGCGAAAGCATCGTAAAGGGCGCGAATGCGCGCGAAGGTGCGCTTGCGCCGACGAATCAATTGCACCGCGATGCCGATCAAAAAAGGCAATCCCGACGCTCGACCATCAAACGATCCGGCAGCGTTCGTCGCCGTGAGAAACGTCTCTTGGACGATGTCGTCCACATCCGATGCGTTCGGCGCCGCTCGCAACAAAAATTGTCGCAATGGTTCGTGATGACGATCGAACAAGACGCCGAGCGCACCGAGTTCGCCTTTGGCGATGGATTCGAATAACGCCGCGTCGCTCACCGCCGAGCTCGCAAGGACGCGTATCGGGCTAAACGTCATGGCACCACGACCTCCAAACCCAATCCAATTCCCGCGGTGAGCGATGGAAGATGCGCAGCGGGTTGTCCGAACCGGTCGATTTCCGATCGGGCAATCATTTGCTCCGGCGAAATTTCCGCGTCCACGCCGGCGATGCCCCGAAGGTGCTTGGTCAAACTCACGGCGAATTGAAGGTCCGCACCGAATCGAAAATCGAAAGACGTGTCTTTCACAATCAGGTCACCCATCGGCTCCTGAGGAAAATCCGGCGGAGGTCGATTCAATCGAAACTCACGGGTCACGATGGCGAGCGACGGTTTCAATGTCGGGCGAAGTTCCAATCGGCCCAAGTTCATCGACCAAGCCGCGACGGCGCCCAGGGACAATTCCCGCGTTGGAGGAATCGGCCGATCCAATGCTCGGGAAAAACCATCCAATCGAATCCATATACCTCCCGCCCATGGCCGAAAAGGCACCAATGCCTGCACGTTCAAGCTCGCCATGAGGAACTCTCCGGGACCGGCATACCGTGGACCGCCCATCGCGGCAATGAGCAATCGTGGATCCTTCTGAGGTTGTGCGGGTTGGATCGGTTGTTCGGTCGCTACGCGCGGGTTTGGCGGGTCAATTTCGGACGGCGAAGCATCCGGCGACGATTCAGCCGGCGAAGATTCCACCGGCGCGAGCGGTTTGGCCAGCAATGCTTCACCCAACGGCACGACGTCTTCCGGCGAGGATACCTCGCGCGACACGGCGTTTCCTCGAGCATCGACCACGGTGAGCGTTCCCGACGAACCTTCCACGACGAGATCGACTTCACCTCCGGCACATCCCCAAGGAAGTTCGGGCGAGGTCGTCGAGACCAACAGCGACTCGACGGCCGAGCGCCACGCTTGCGGCAGCGTCGTGACATGCCGGCCCGCGCGCGTGGGTGTACAGGGAGGCGGCGCGCCGCTCGCGGATGACGCAAGAAACACTGCGAAACACGCTGGAAGCAGTTGAGTGAGGCGGATCAAGGATTGAACTCCAACGCCACTTGCCCGGTCGAACCCGAACCCTTCGGAAAAAAACATCGTCGGGCGCAACTTGTTCGGTTTGCCGGACAGACATGCATTTTTGTGCCGATTGTTCTGGACGTTCGCTTCGACGTTGGGCATTCTTGGCGCCGCCGATGACGTCCAAAGACCCTTCGACCGACGACTCTTCCATCGAAGAAGCCCCGCAAACCAACGCCTTGCGTGAATTTGCGAGCATGGCGATCGTGGTCGGGCTGCTCGGCGCGTTGGTCTACGCGTTCGTGCGCGATCAGTTGATGCTGCATCACGCCGAAACTCCCTTGATCGTCAACGTGAAGACCACGAGCCCCGAACTGGAAGCTTTGTGTGGTGCGAATACTCGAGACGGTCGACCGACGCCGATCTCGATGTTGTACAGCGATGACAAACAGCGCTGGATCGAAGATGCCGCCCAAAAGTTCTCCAAACTCTGTTCGAACATCCAAGTCAAACTGACGGTCATGGACGATGTTTCGTCCGCCGATGCGATCCTCAGCGGCCAGGAAAAACCTACGTTGTGGGCTCCCGCCGATGATCTCGTCCTGTCGTACCTCGATGCGCGGTGGAAAAAAGACCGTCCCAACGACAAACCTCAGTTTCGCCCCGAAGATCGCACGTCTCTCGCTGCTTCGCCGCTCGTCGGTTTGATTTGGCGAGATCGCAAGCAAGTCATCGATCGCATCTATCAGGCGCGTCCGGTCAGTTATGGCACTTGGGCTGAAAGTTTGTGCGCTCAAGTTCCCACGGATGCCAATCTCGATGGGATTGTGCTGGGTGACATGGTCCCTGGAACGTGGATTGATTGGTACAATCCGCTCGTGCCGCCGGCCCCGGACAATACGAAGAAGAAGGCCAAGGCGGGGCAACAAGTCGCCGAAGCGCCGGTCGAGGATCCCGGGGCCATCTACAAGGCGCCCTTTCCGACGCTGGATAAGCTTCGTTCGTGGGGGCGCGTGAAGTTTGTCCACACGTCGCCGACGAGGTCCGCCGCGGGGCTCGAATCCATTTACATGATGGCGTATGATTTCGTTTTACCTTTGAAACAGCGTTCGGAAGAAGCGAAGAAGTTTCAAGCGGAGGTCGTCGCCGATCCGGCTCGGCGTGGGCATACCGTGCAGCTCGAGATGTTGAAGTC
>CAYSYX010000150.1:14575-18775 GCA_964435055.1 uncultured Polyangium sp.
GCAGGCGCAACGAGGTCCGCTGATGAAGTGGTTGCGGCGTTGTGAAGCGGGGCTCGAGCCGGCGCCGAAATCGACGCATCAACTGACCGATGCTTTTTTCAATGTCGGGCCGAGTCGTTACGACGCGGTGATCACCTATGAGCATTTGGCGTTCAATCTTTTCAAGCAAATCGACGAGTATGGCGGAGCCGTGGCGGGCATGGAATTGTTTTATCCGTCGCCGACGATCATGAATCAGCATCCCGTGGTCATGATGGATGGGGACAAGTTGCCGGCGGAGGCCAAACGTGCCGCGGAGAAGTGGATTGCGTATTTGCGCAGCGAAGTCGTTCAGAAAAGAGCGGTGGATTATGGCCTGCGCCCCGTCAATCCCAAAGTTGCCATTCGCGAATACGAATCCGAGGACAATCCATTCTTGAAATTTCGTCGTTACGGAGTCGACTTCGAATCACCCATCGTCGAACCTCCGCGCCTCGACAGCGCCGCCGTCGCGGATTTGGTGCGTATTTGGCAAGACGCGACGGGCCGAAACTGAAGGGATTCAGGAAGCCGTCGCCGGGCCGGCTTGCGCTTCGTTTTGCATCGTGTGAATCCGATGGGCCGATTTGTTGTATTCATCGGCAAAATAATTGCGCATGATGATGGGATTGAAGTCGAGCAACGTCCCGCCGGCCTCGAAATGCATGATCAAGAACTTGCCGCTGATATGCGTCGAAATACCGAAAAACGTCGCCGTTTTGATGATGCCCACCTTGGTCCCGACGCCCGGGACGAACTTGGCGAAGCTCGCGCCCAAACGGGAACCAATCACGAGTCCTCCCATGGTCGTCGTCATGGTTCCGAGCGCATTACGAACCACGTCGCGGCGATGGTCGATTCCATAAAGCTCCGACAACTCTTCAATCAGCTTCAGCTGCAACACGACCGAGGCGGCCACGTCGAAAATCGGTATGGGAACCGCGCCCGCGCCGATCGACAAAAGTACGTACTTCCGGACAATCGCATTGGCCTTCTCGACGCGATCCATCATTTCTCGCGTCGGTTCGAGGGGCAAAGGAAGCTCGTCGTCCAGGTTCGTGGTGCGTGTCGAAGAACTGTTTGTCATGGCCATGGTTGTTCGGGCTTGGCGTTCGCCAGGGCTAGGTCATCACGGGCTTCCGCGTAAAGCAAGTACAATCATGCGCCGGGCGAAACGCACGCATTTGGTCGTGGAAAAATAGGTTGCTTTGGGGCGAGGCGGTATGCTAGACGATGACCATGTCCAGCGTTTTCGACGATGAAGAGGCGACATTTCAGGTCGTCGTGAATCACGAAGAGCAGTATTCGATTTGGCCTGACGGACGCGAGATCCCGCCCGGTTGGAAGGCGGTCGGCAAGAGCGGCAAAAAGGCCGAATGTTTGGCGTACATCGAGCAGGTTTGGACCGACATGCGACCGCTCAGTTTGCGCAAGAAAATGGAAGAAGCAGCGCGTGAACGTGGCAATTGAATCCGCACGCCGAGAGCAGTCGCGCCCAGCCGCGTATGACGATCTTCTCGGACGCTTCGTAAAACTCCCCATTCGTCGCTTTGGCCCGCCCGGCGCCTTTTTGGCGCTCGATGCCAATGACACCGCGCCGCGTGCGCCCGTCGTGTTGCTCCCCGGGGCCGAAGTACCGGAAAATGCGCAGATCGGCGACGTTCTCGAGGTCTTCGCGTCGCTCGATTCGGAAGATCGCCCCATTGCGACGTTACGCGAGCCGAAAATTGCTCTGGGTGAAGTGGCGTTTTTGACGGTGACCGATGTCACGCGTCACGGAGCTTTCGTCGATTGGGGTTTGCCCAAGGAATTGCTCGTTCCGCACGCATTGCAGACCAAAGATGTCCGGGTCGGCGATCGGCACCCGATTGGTCTCGTGCGGGATGACACGGGGCGTTTGGCGGGGACGATGCGCGTGACCGAAATGCTTCGTGAAAAGGGCAATTTCGAACTCGATGAATGGGTCGAAGGCGAAGCGTGGCGTTATGATCCGCGTATCGGTGTATTCGTCATTCTCGAACGAAAATACGTGGGGCTCTGTCCGGCCCATGAACCGCAGCAGTTGTCCCGCGGCGAAGCGGCGAAGTTTCGAGTGACCAACATTCTGCGCGATGGCAAGATCGAATTGTCGCTACGTGGGCATGCGCATGAAGAAGTCGACAACGATGCGGCCGCGGTGATGCGGGTATTGACGGGAAAAACGCCGCCTCGGGTGGGTGATCATTCGTCGCCCGAGGACATTCGACGTTGGTTCGGCCTGAGCAAAAAAGCGTTCAAGCGCGTCATTGGTCATTTGCTCAAAACGGGTCGCGTGGCCTTCGATCGGGATGGCAGCGTCAAGGTGATTGGATAATCGGCGCGATCAGGCGCATTTCGTTCAGCTGATGTCGTGATCGGGTGACGCCTTCCAGCGCTTCTTGCTCAAGGCCATGTATGCCCCGAACGCCATGAAGATCGCGCCGATCGCTCCAAACATCCATAAAAAGACGGGAGCCGTCGGTTCTTCCGTCGGCATCCCTCGGCGCACGAGCACGGCGTCTTTGGGATTATCCGCGTCATAAAAACACGTAATGGATGCGCCGGGGGCCAATTCGCGGGCAAGAGCCTGTTTGGCCGAGGCTTTGTTGAACCAGTAATTCGAATAGTCGTAATGGATGTCGTCATAAGCCTGATCTCCCACCATCAGCTTGAACGTCACCGACATCGACGTGTATTCGGAACCTTCGTTGTCTCTTCGCGTATTCGACGCAGCTTCGATCACGGTGCATCGCGTTTGAACGAATCCGGCTTCTTTGGCCGCGCGAATTCGAGCGTTGTGGGCGCCCTCCGGGATGCCCCACACCGCATAGAGAATCATGACGCCGACCAGAAAGATCGCGCCGCCGATGAGCAGTTGGCTCATTCGGGAGATGTAAACGTCGTTTGATGCCTGGGGAGATTTTCGTTTGGCCATGGAGTGTGGTGGCTAGGTCGAGGTGCGAAGCAGAACAGATGTATCGATGCGTGGCAAGGATTTTCGACGTCGAATTATTGAAACAGCGAGCAGCTACCTTCGACACATCCGCAATAGACGGGAATTCGTTTATCTCGTGGATCGGGGTCAAAACACGTTCCGAATCGGATCCCCGATTGCCAGGACCAACATCCTTCGTGTTCGCACCCGACAGGATTGCAATCGCCATCGTGAGAACACGTGCCGCGACCCGTATGCGGTAACGTATTTCGCGGACGTTTTGCGTCGAACGGCGGAGCCCAATGCGGCTTGCTCGGTCCGCATTTCGGATCGTCGGGGGTACATCGAGGGCCCTTGTTGCGCACGCCGTCGATCCGAATCGACAAACCCAGCGGCACGGCATCCGGTCCGTCCGCCGCTTGCAGCTCCGCTACGGTTTTCGCGAAATCGGATAACGTCGTCGAACACGCCACGAGTTCCACGCGACCGCACCAATAACTTCGAGTCTCCGCGGGTGCTTGGTCGGAATCGCAGCAAAGGCCCATGCCCATGCTTTGCAGCCCATATTTTTCATACAATGCGGCCATCCGTTTTTCCGCGAATCGCATGGGACCGGCGAGACCTTTTTCACGCGCGCCGTCCCAAGCAATCACGAATTGATGGCCATCGCCGCACGGAATGTACCGAACACCTTCCGGCAAAGGGAATTCCGGCGTCGGCGCGGCATAAGGAGCCCGGCGACAAACGTCTTGGAACGCTTGATATTCAGCCATTTGGCGCTTCCATTCGGCGTCCATTTCGGGGGACGAGCGGCACGATGCGACGATCAGCACGAGGAAGAGAAGGGCAAACGCGTGGTGGACGAAGCGCATGGGCGTGAGAACCCGTATACGTCATGCGCTTGGGCGTCAATCGGAAGATCGACGGTTTTCTCGTTGAAGGCGGTTGTACGGGACCAACTTCGAGCTCCTGTCCATGAGACGGATTCTCTTTGGCATCGTCGGCTTGTAGGTGCCTATCGACCCAATGCCACTCGCACATCGCGGAAAGCCTTTGCACGTCGCGCGTAGGTCACCTGAGACATCGCGGAAGGCCTTTGCACGTCGCGCGTAGGTCACCTGAGACATCGCGGAAAGCCTTTGCACGTCGCGCGTAGGTCACCTGAGACATCGCCGAAGGCCTTTGCACGTCGCGCGTAGGTCACCTGAGACATCGCGGAAAGCCTTTGC
>CAYSYX010000151.1:0-18740 GCA_964435055.1 uncultured Polyangium sp.
AACGCTGACCTACGCAGGACCTCCCCCGTGCACGAAGGACGGGCGTATCTTGGGTGCCGCAGTCCTGCTCGGCTTCAACAAGAACCTCCTGCCCCCGCCGGAGGGACTTGGCACGAGCGCCGCGAGCTTCAACGTCGTATCGGGCGAAGTGCTCTTCTCCAGCATCCGCAACAAGCTCGTTTTTGCGCCCGATAACTCGCTACGTTGCCCCGATGCATCGGCCGAACCGGTCACCGCGAGCGCCACCTGGGCCATCGCTCCACTGCCGGCGGGAACCTATCAAGTGCGCGGATTTTACGATCGCGACGGCGATTTTGATCCGACGTTCAGCATCGCGAATTTGCCCACGCAAGGAGACGTCGGCGGAGGTGCTATTTCCAATGCGGCCGATGTCTTGACGAAAGGCGCCGCCCCGCATTTCACGGAAATCGACCTGGGCGTTTTCGATGCCGGCAAAGGAAAACTCGTCATTCCTCCGACAGGCTCGCGCGTACAGGGTATCGGCGTAACCCTCGCTCAACCACTGCCGCTCGAACGACCGGTGTTTTACGCGTCCGCATTTGGAGCCGTCGGTGAAGATGTCGCGCCGCCCGCAGCCGGGACACCCATCAAGATCGAAATTCCGTCCGATTTTCAGCTCGCGAAGTTTCCGACGTTGAGCGAAAAGGACTTTCTCCGCGTCGAACTGACGGCGGGTGTCCCGACGGATGAAATCGATACCGCCGCCAAATCACCATTCTTCATGCCGGTCAAAAATCCTGCGGCGACCATTTTCATGACGGTCGAGGACGCCAATCGAGACGGCGTCGTCGATGACAAAGACGGGGTCCCGGAATCGTCGCTGATTCCTTCGTTGTATCCATTGGCGATATTTTCAAAACTCGTCCCGGGTCAGAAGCTCGTCGGACAAACCAAGCCGCGCGTGATCATGCAAGGTTTGACGCTGTACCAGACGTTGCTTGGTACGTCGGGAAAAAAGCCCACAGCCGATCCGATGGATCCGACCAAGTTCGACGTCTTTCAATCATTCGAACCCAGCGTGATCGTCGCCTTGCGACCCGCGGCCATTTGTGTCGATCCCGCCGATCCCACCAAAGCAGGCGTGCTCGTTGTCTCCCATAAAACGGCCAAATCGGGCGGAGCCATTTTGGCGGACGAAGATGTCGTGAAACAGGGTTTGCAGCGACAATTCGGTCGACCATTCGATATCAAATACGGCTGCTTACCCGAAGGTACGTACGCGATGAACCTCATCTACCCGACGGGGCAAGCCTGGACATTGCCCAATGAAGCCGGCGTATGTGCCGAAAGCGAACCGCAATCCGCCAATGGTAAGCAATGCGTGAGCGGCGGGACCGACCCTCGCGCCCGCCTTCTTTCCCAAGACGCGCTCTTGACCGTCAAACCTCCGAGCGACGCGGCTTACTGCAAAGCCAATCCGACCCCGTCCGTCTGTTTGCCCTAACCAACAGCACCGATCCCCGCCCGGGCGGCCATTGCGCCGCCAAACTCAATCCTCAAATCCTCGAGCCATACCAATCTGCGGGATGACGATTCCGCCGACAGGTTTGTCTTGACGACCGATTGCATTCGTTCAACAAAAATCGTTTGGCGTGCTGCAACCACCACGCCAAGCGCCGGCCGCGCATCAAAAACTGGTTTTTCTGGATGAATCCTCGAGGCGGCGGGTGCCGATCATTCGTCTTCGATCAGCTCGGCATCGAGCTCGGTCGAAACCGGGCCCGACGGAGGACCGGAAGACGCGTACTGCTGAGCCGGTTGCTGTTGCACAATGGCCGGTTGCTGCTGCTGCTGCGCCTGCTGCGCGTAATAAGCCGCGTACGCAGCCTGCTGAGCTTCGTACTGCCGCTGCGCTTCGAGGTACGCCGCGTGTTGCGCCGCGTAAACCGCTTGCGGATCGTTCGGATCCACAGGGTTTGTCGCGTACGCTTGTTGCTGCGCTTGCTGCGCGTACGGGTCGTACGCGGCTTGCCCTTGCGGCTGCGCATATTGCCCATAAGCCGCAGATTGGTCATACGCCGATTGCTGCTGCGCGTACGCCTGTTGCGGATCGACATACGCCGGAGCCGCAGGCGTTTGCTCATACGCCGCAACTTGATCGGGTTGTGCGTACGCAGGCTGCACCGCAGGCTGTTCGGATTGTACGTACGCCGGAGGCGCCGCAATCACGGCCGGAGCAGCCACCGCAGCATATTGCGCGGCGTAGTTTTCATACGCCGGAGGCGCCATCGGCGTCGGATCTTCCAGATGTGCCGGCGCCGCAGCCGCGACCGGCGCCGCAACCGGCGCAGGCGCCGCGACGACAGCCGGAGGCGGAGGCGTCACCGTTTGCGGCGGAAGCGCCGTCGTTTGCGGCGGAGCCGGCGGGGCCTTCTTGAGTTTGCCCGACTTGGCTCGCTCGAGTCCCGTCGTGGCCTCTTGATCACCCGCCTTCATGCGGAGCACGCGACGCCACGCATCCGCAGCTTCACGTGCATCACCGACCTCTTCTTCCCAAAGCCGCGCGACTTTACGCGCCAACTCGGCCCGAGCCGAAGGATCACGACCTCGCAAGATCTGATCTTCGTAGAGCTGAATCATGCCGCGATGATCGCCAAGCTCCGTCAGCAAATTGGACAACTCGTGCATCACGTCGCTGTCCGACGGCGACAAATCGTGCAGCTTCTTGAAGTCGATCGCCGCACCCTTCTTGTCGTTGAGTGCGTCGCGACGAAGTCGTGCACGACGTTGAATCAGCTTGCGGACGAGCGGACCGTCGAAGACTTCTTCGAGCGCACGCGTGAGCGTCGCTTCGACACGCGGCAACGTATTGAGCTCACGACCAAGCGTTTCGAGTGCATCGAGCGACGCGTCGTCGACGTGAGTAACGAGCGCATCACCAAGCCACTTGAAGGCCCGCTCCGAGTCTCCAAGGTTGCGATGCGCGATGGTCGCAGCTCGTCGCAACAACGCGCTCTTCGTTCGTCCGCCATCGCGTGAACCTTGACCACCACCCGCGAGAGCCTCCGCCAAGATCGTGCGCAACGTCGTCGCGCCGGCGTGCATGTCCCCGGCCGTCGCCGCCTGTTCGAGCATGTTGATCGTGTCTTCTTGAACGCCGCCACTCAGCGCAAGTTCAAAGAAGCCACGCGCCCGATCGACGACGCCACGCGAAGCGGCCATCTGCGCTGCTCGCGCCAGAGCCGTCAACCGATCAGCCGGTGCACGACATCGCGCCACTTGGCGCTCGTACACTTCGATGACTTGCGTCGGCGACGTCGCCAACGCTGCAAGCCGCGACAAAAGCGCGTCCACATCGCTGGGAGGCACGCTCGTCAATGCGCCTTCGCCATGAAGAATCGCTTCCTGTGCCCCAACACCGGCAGCGACCTGCACTTCGGCCTGACGAACCATCTCGGTCGCTCGCGCCACGCCGGCAAGATCCTTCACGAGCAAATCATGGGCGACACCAAGTGAGTCGAGGTCCTTCAACTCGATCGCGATCTGCTCGAGACGTTCGGCAAGCGGTCGATCGGCACCTCGTGAACGCGCCAGTTCGGCAGCGACACGAGCCGCATCGGCGTTGCGTCCCACTTCGACAAACCGATCGAAAGCCCCGCGCAGAGCTTCGTTTCGGGCGTGGCCCGTCCCCGATTCGTTCCAAGCGACGAGCTTTGTCGCGACAATCCCTTTCCAACCGAGTTTGTCGCCAAGCTCGACATACGCGCGTCGACAAGGTTCATCGCCGGTATCGGCAATGCGGTCGAGAGCCGCGAGAGCTTCATCTCCGCGATTGAGCCGGTCGTGCAGGATCTCCGCCAAGCGCCGCGTCATGCGCGAGGCTTCTTCTTCGTCGCCTTCGACTTCGATCAAGAGCTGCAAGAAGTGCGCGACCCGCGGCCAATCTTCGACTTCCCCGCAGAGTTTTTCCAGACGAGCGATGGCATCGAAGTCTTCGGGATCCGCGGCGTGAACCAGTTCGAGCGCTCGGATGGCTCCGCGCGGATCACCGATTCGCGTTTCGTAAAGCTGCGCGAGTCGTTGCGCGAGTTCGATCTTCGTTTCGCCCTCGACGAGCACGAGCTCACGTTCGAGAGCGTGAGCCGCTCCCGGGAAATTCGTGCGTTGTTCTTCGAGGTTCGCAATGGCCGCCAAGGCTTCACGACTCTTGGGCGCCAGCGTCTTGAGGATGTTCTCGTACCGCTCGATCGCTCCATCCACATCCTGAATCGATTCGGCAAGAAGGCCCGCTTCGCGCAAGGCGATGCGAAGTTTGTCCTCGGGCGTATGGGCAATCGCACCCAGTCGACGCAACAACTCGACGCATTCCTGATAGTCGCCACGCTCCGCCGCATCATCGACGAGCAACGTGAGGGCTCCGGCATCGTCACCGTCGGAGAGCAACAGGAGCAAGCTCTCCCGAGCGCCCTCTCGATCTCCAAGAGCGCGTTGCACTTCCGCAGCGGAACGACGTGCAGCGGTTCGTCGCGGACGATCGTTGAGTTTTTCCGCGCGTGACAAGAGCACTTGCACGAGGTCGGACAGTCGATTCGCCGCTCGGTATTGTTCTTCGAGCGTTTGGAAATACTTGTCGTTTGTCGGGTCAATCTCCGCCGCGCGTTCGAGACGCATGATGGCGCCCGACGAATCTCCGGCTTGGGCGAGAAGCTCGGCGGCGTGCGCAAGCAACGACGCCTGCGCCTTTCCATCCGCAAGTTCGGCGCGTTGTTCGACGGCATTGGCCGCATCGTTCATGCGACCCGCAGTGACGTACGCCTTCTCGGCAGCCTCCCAAATCTTCGCTTGTCCGGACAACTCCGCGGCTTCGGCAAGCGCATCGCCGGCGCCGCTGGCATCGTTCTGGGCAAGTCGCAAATCACCCAGCTTTTGCAGGAGCGGAGCGCGAACGTTCTTCTCGGTAAAACCCGCGAGGTTGTCGGCAATGGCTTGAGCCGCGAGGTCCGCGCGTTCGCCTTTCTCGAAAAACTTCACGGCCGTATTGAGTGCCGTTTCGTCGTCGGGACTCAGCGAAACGATCCGCGTCCAGGCTTCCGCCGCCGCGACGAGATCCTTGCGCTTGGTCTCGTGCAACGTCGCCAGCTTCTTCTCGATCGCGATCTTCTGCTCCGGATCCGGAACGCTCATCGCGTCCTGCTCGAGCAGCATCGCGAGGTCGTCCCACTTGGATGCTTTTTCGAGCAAACGTCGAAGCTGTTCACGCGCTTGATCATCACCACGATCGATTTGACAAATCTGCTTCCACGCCGAGATCGCCGTCTCGATGTCGCGCAATTGCGATTCGCACATGCCCGCGATGTCGCGAAGCTGCGCTTTGCGCGTCTCCGCCGAGACGCTTTGCACGCGTGATGCGGCAAGAAGAACATCACGCAGATCGGCAAACATGCGCTTCTGTCGAAGATGCTCTTCGACCCACGACAACGCTTCGGAGTTTGCGGGATCGATCTTGAGCGCTTCGCGATACTTCGCAAAGGCTTGAGGCTTGCGCCCCTTCTGCGCTTCGGCCGCGGCTTCTTCGAGCAACTGACTCACATCGCCCACAGGCGCTGCGGGCGCTGCGGGCGCGGCTTGCGCGACCGGTTGCGGTGCTGCTGCTGCGGGCTGCGGAGCCACCGGTTGCGGTGACGGAGTGGCTTGCGGAACTGCTGCGGCGACAGGTTGCGATCCCGCGGCAGGCGGAGTGGATTGCGCCGCAGGAGCAGCTTGTTGCGGGGGCGCAGGCGGAGGCGGAGGTTGCGCGTTGCCGACTTTCAAGCGCGCGACGTTCGCCATGAAGCCGTTGGGATTGGCTTGCAAGTACGCCGCATACTGCGGTCCGAGCTCGGACGAACGACCAAGCAACGCCGCAAAATGATCCGCGAGCTGCATGGCGCGATCGTGCCCGGGTGATGCACCGAGTGCGGACATCGAGTAGGACAAACCGTACTCGCCGTCGTACATCTCCGCCAGCTGAACGAAGATGTTCGCCGTCTCGTCACGCTCGGGTTGAGGAACGTTTTCGCCCGCATTGATCCGCTCGAGAACGCTCACGCCGAGTTCTTGCGTGAGGGCCACGTCGGTCGGTCGAAGAGCACGTGCGTTGCGTAGAGCTTGCGTGCTGCCGGCGTTGTCGCCCGCGCGTTTGCGGATGTCGGCTTCGTCTCGGTACAGCGCGAGTTTGCGTTCGGGATCCTCGGCGATCGCCTGTTCCATTCCGAAAAACGGTAGGGCTTCGGCAAACATGTTTTGCGCTTTGTAAATCTCTCGCGCGGCGTAGATCGCATACACGTTGCGCGGATCGAGTTCCGCAACGCGACGCCAGTTTTCCGCTGCGCGCTCGGGACGACCCAATTGCGGCTCACTCCATGCGCGACCCAGGTCTTCGTGAAGCTTCAGCAAAGCCGCACGAACCTCGGGTTTCGCTGCCGAAGGCGCCAACGCGGCGGTTTGTCGTTCGTACAGTTGCACGAGCGACATCGCATCGCCTTTCTCGCGAAACATTTGCGCCAGACGCTCCGCGGAACGACCCATCGGATCGCGATCCACAGCAAGCATCAACGTGCGCACCGTGTTGCTCAAGTCGCCCATCGCCTGCTGCCACACGTTGGCCGCTTCGGAGAGCCAATGCGCGCCGTACGCAGGATCCGGCGTCTGCGTACCGACGCGTTCGAGCACATGCGCGTAAATGCGCGGGTCCTGCTGACCTGCGCGATGTGCATACGCGAGCGCCTCCTGATCGTGAGGGTTCGCGATGAGGCGCTGGACGACCATTTCGAGTTCGCGAGGATCCATCGTTTTCAGCGCGCGAAGGTACACGTGTCCTTCCGCGCCGTACAGCGGCGTCATGCGAATCGCTTGGAAACACGCGTTCGAAGTCGACGCTACCGAACAGCTGCTAACCCCTCGACACGTGTCCCAGCGCCATCAGGAATTCGCGTGCACTCTGTGGTCGATCCCTTGGATCCTTGGCCAGCGCCCGATCGACGATGTCGGAAAACCCTGGTGAAACGCGCGGCGTCGACGCCATGACACCAAGTGAACGGGGCACTTCATGCTGATGACGCACCATGACACGCGCTGCATCAGCGTCCGCAAACGGACAAGACCCGGTCACCATCTCGTAAAGAAGCAGTCCCACCGAATACAAATCGCTCCGTTGATCAAGCACTTCTCCGCGCACTTGCTCCGGCGACATGTATCTCGGCGTACCAATCGCCACAAAAGCACCGCTGCCCGGTAAAACCTCGTGGACAAACACGGCAAGACCGAAATCAACCAGCTTGGCGATCTCTTCGTTGTGCTCGGAGGTCCACAAAAACAGGTTACTGGGAGTCAAATCACGATGAACGATGCCGTGATCGTGCACTTCGACGAGCGCATGCAGAACATGCGACGCCCAGCGAATCGCCTCGGCGACGGGTAGTTTTCCGACGCGCGACAAACGCTTCGACAACGGCTCTCCTTCGAGCATCTCCATGGCGAGAAAAAACGCCTGCACGGGGGCGGAAAGTTCATCGTCGTTCTCGAAGACAAACTCGCCCACATCGAGAAGCCGTACGACGTACGGCGAGTGCAACATCGCCAGCGCCCGCGCTTCACACTCGATGCGTTCACGTCGACACGTGTCCCCGGGTGCATCACCGCGCAGTACCTTGAGCGCGATCACGCGCCGCTCGCGCGTATCGAACGAGCGATACACGACGCCCGTGGCTCCTCGACCAATTTTTCCAAGCACCACGTAGCGATCGGCGACAGTCATGCCGAGGAGCGGATCCCCGTCGGCGTTCGCCAGGACGGCGGTTGGTACGAGCGCGTAATGATCGACGGGACAAACCGCAAAAGGCACGTGCTCTTCAAAGGTCTGGTGACGGCAACGCGGGCAAACGAGACTCGTCGACGATGACCTGCTCACGGCGCTCCACATCCCCGTCGGTTCATGCCGTTACCTGAGCTTGCAGCTGTAGTCGCCGACCATCAACGCGGACCTTCGACAGATGACATCCACGGTGCGTTTGGGCGTCGTCATGCCGAAGGTTTGTCCGAACGGTGAACGCTCGATACGCGTCACTTGCGCCCGACAGCTCGGACCTTGTTCGCCACATGCAACGGCTGCCGCCATGCGCTCGACTTCGCTGTTGTCGGAGAAGACGTTGTATCCGGAAGCAACGCTGAAGCCTACGCAGAGAAGAAAGATGATGGTTTGCCCGGCGCGCTTCATAGATCGAGCACTCTAGCAGAGACACTTCGTCCATCGCGCAGAGATCGCGAACGAAGACATCACAGACGAAGACGATTCTCCGACACCGACTGCCACACACGCTGACGCGATGCGTACTGCCCTTGAACGAAAGCCCCGACGACAGGTGCGATGTTCGGCACCTGATCCGATTTCCACTCGCCGACGTCGATGCCATCGGCGGGATACAAGTCCGGCGCAAGCAGGAAAAACCCTGGAATTCGTTCACGCTGAATCTTCAATGTCGAAAGATCTTCTTCGAAGGCTTCGACGTCGATCCGTACCAGACGCACATGAGCGAGCGCGTTTTGCATCATCGGGTGGCGAAGGTTGTCCACGAAATACCGACACGACGGACACTCGCTTCGCGTCGTCATCAACACCAACCGATCCCCCGCACGAGCAGCTTCGACACGTTCTTTGGCAACTTCTTCCGCCAACGAAGGAACGAGCGTTCCGATGTCCACGACCACGACGCGTCCTTCGCGTCGAACCATCGTCTTCGTGGGAGCTTGCTGCAATACGTCTCGACTCTTCGGATCGGATGTCGCTCGAGCCGGTACGTCATCCCCGGACGCGGACACATCTGCTCCGACGAACTCGCTGTCGGACAAACCGCGAGAATTTTTCTCGAGCGACAGCGCTACGTGCGCGATGAGAGCCGCCCATACGGACGTGAAGACAAACCCCGCGCTCAAACCGACGACGGCGAGAACTCGCTGCCGACGCGTCGAATTTTCTGCAAACTCCCAGCGCGCAGCCCAACCGAATACGATCGCCGCCAGCGATCCCAAAGGACCACCGAGCATCGGAGCCACGAGCGACATCACCATGAGCGCCGTACCCAGAGAAGCCGCGCGTCGCTTGACTTGCGGTAGGTTTGGCGTTGCAAACGATGCATCGAGTTGCTTTCTCACCGCGGCCCCCGTCGACAGTTCGTACCGTCGTTCGCTGCGAGATCCTCTCAGCCACCGTTGAAACCTAGCGCCTTCTCACCATGGAGGCTCACATTCCCCGGAAAAACATCTGGTCAAACGTTCTGAACGGAGAAGGTTGCGACGAACGACGCACGCGCGTTCGTCGCGTGATAGGAGGAGTAAATCGGCATGAACGAATCGGCTCGTCCCGTCGTCATCATGGATGCCCCCGCTGTTCGGCTGGTCCGAGCAACCGTCGGAGATTGGGCGCCTCTGCAACGAAACATCGAGGTCGGCGTTTCACCACGACGAACCGTTCTCGTGGGCAAAGGAGGAGCCAACGCTTCGCTCATCGTCCAGGGCATCGCCGAAGGCGCACGCATGGCTTTGCATGCGTTGAGCGACCCGGACAAACCACGTCATTTCCGTTGTGAACTGCTCAGCGATCACGGCGAATGTTTTTCGTATGGCTACGATCGTCGCTTTCAAGGGTTCGACGACGATGATGACGATCCCTTTCCTCCGTCGGTGCGCTGGGAAGAACGTGCAGCACGTACCGACGAAGGACACGTCGATTTGTGGACCGTTCGTGATCGCCGTTTGACCTTCAACGACGGCACACGCGTGTCACTTCCGTCGGGAACGGGCGCGCTCGCGATCGCCGGCGATGCGGGCGATCACATCCACCTCGATGTCCGACGCATTCGCAGCTACCTCGAGAGCGTTTGTTACTTGAGCGCAACGCTTGCCCGTCCACCCGAACGTCTGCGTCAGAACGTGGTTCTCACCGGACACTCGAGTTTGCTTTGGACAACTCGAGGGCTCGATCCGCGTCTGGTCACGCTCGCATCCACGTTGGCGCTGTGGTCGGAGAAGTATCCGGATCGCCACGCACGCGTCGTGAAACTCTTGGAACAACTCGGCGGACGAGGTGCGTTGAAGGTGGACATCCGCGAAGCATCGGCGTCTCACGCCGCCGATGTGGGACCTCAACAACAAGCCTCCATCTCGCTCGATGGTGTCGACTTCGGTCACTTGTCCGATGCCGTCTTGCGCCGCTTGGAGCTCGTGGTTGCGCTTGTCGATCCAAACCCGACGACCATCTTCATCGAAGAACCGGAATCACTGGCCGTGCCGGGCATGATCGGCCGACTCCTCGAAACGCTCGACACGTCTTCGAAGCATCAACAGTTTGTCGTGGCCACGAAAGCGGCGGCCGTCATCGACTGGGCGGCTCCCGATGAGGTGCGCATCGTCGAAGGTGCACGCGATCGTGCGTGCAGCGCCCGAAGCCTCGATGACGTCGAACTGCCCAAAGCCTCCACCCACGTGCAGAGCGGCGGCAAAGTGTCTTCGCTCTTCGGACTTGGCTGACGAATCTATCGACCCGAGTTCGTCGGTGCAGGTTCGTCAGTCCGAACAGTTTCAGGACCAACGATTCAGGGCATGCAAGCGGTTTCGACGGTTCGCAAGAGGGCGCGCTTGGTTCCGACACCTTGAGTCATCGGCTCGGTCCACAAGAAGCCGGCCCTGGATCCCACGACGACCGCGGCGGGAGGATCTTTCACCGGCCCGGTATCGGTCAGACGCACGCCTTTCGCGGAGGGGGCACCGTTGGCGCCGAGTTTGACCGCGAGAACCTGATTCGATGCGGTGCCGTCTTGTCCGGTGAACACGGCCAAAGCGCCGTCGCCGAGGGACGTCAACACCGGGGTTTTTCCGTAACCCACGACAAACGTTTCCGCGGCGGGATGCGCATCGCCATCGAGCGATCGAGCCAAGAGTTTGTCGCCTTCGGACCACAAAGCGACGGCGCCGTTCGTCGTTGCCGTCAACACGACGCGACCACGACCTGTCGCCGCTTCCGCGAGCGTAACCGCTTCGCCAAGTTCCTTGCCCTTCAAGTCGAAGCGCGACACGACGATTTGATCGCCTTCTTCATGCCACGCCAACGTGTAGCCACGTTTGTCGGCGATGACTGCGGGCCACCTTGGTTTCTTCGCGTGATGCGTGGCGCCGAGAGCTTGCACGGCCGGAGCATCAGGTTCCAACGGGGCAAACAGGAACATTCCGAACTGCGAGTTCCCCGTGCCGAACGGCGCCACGGCGATGATCGCGCCGGTCGGGGTCGCCGCAAGCGAAACATGCTCGGCATCCGCGCTGCCCACGGCACGAAGACGATCTGTTTGAACCGGTCCCGTCTCCCAACGCGGTTTGGCGTAGGCAAGACCTTCGGAATCGAACCACACGAGCGTCCATCCCGCACCGCTCGAAAACAAGCGCGGAACGATCTCGTTCGACATGCCGACACCACGCGCGCGAGCCACTTGCTTTGCGTCGAGGGAAAACCCGGCGAACGCCAGCTGCGCATCGGGACGACTTGCCGAAAGCTTGATGAGCCACGCGGCAGCCATCGATCCATCGTGCCCCGCGAGAGCCACTTCACCCCGTTGCAAGTAGTCGGCGACTTGCGAAGTTTGCGCCTTGCAAGCATCGGTTTGTCCTGCTGCAACGAAGCCGGAAACCCCCGTGCCGATCGGTTCGGCGGGAACGGGCGGAGCCGCCGCTGAAGACGATGCGCTCGCCATCGCGCTCGCGGACGCCGAAGCACTCGCTCGAGGAGCCGCAGTTGCGGTCGCCGACGACGCCGCCGGCGAAACCGTTGTCGACGTTTGAGGACTCGGGCCGGGCGGAGGCGGCGTCTTCTTGTCATTGCCGCACCCGAGGGCACCGGCACCCAACACCACCCCGACGACTCCGATCGTCGCGAGCACGACGCACGGGGAGCGCCCCTTCATTGTTCTCCCCGAGCCCCCTGACGCGCCTTGCGACATTCCTTTTCGTCCTCGTCAGTGACAATCGCTTCAACATCGATGAGCAAGTAGGAATCGTTCACAGAGAAACGCTCCGTCATCGATTCCTACCGGCTCTTCGTTTGTTGGTGGTGCGAGGAAAAGGACTTGAACCTTCACGGGTTTCCCCACTGGAACCTGAATCCAGCGCGTCTGCCAATTCCGCCATCCTCGCGAGAAGACCTGTTGAACGAGGTCCTCGTGAGCATCGCTGCTCGACTATGTTGTCAACGGGGCCGTATGGATAGACCGGGCCGGGCCCCTCGTGCAAGGGTGAAATGCGAAGGATCGCGATCCTTCGGAAAAGACGTCCACGACGAACCGGTTTTCTCGAAAATTCCCACACGCGCGAAGCATCTCGAAACCCGGCCCGAGTCTTTGGACAAACCATCGAAAGGCGATCGATCGTTTGCCCGCATCAGGACAGCTCGCCTCGCGGCCGACTGCTGGGACAAACGTTACGCTCATCGTCGACGACCTCGACACCGTGCACATCGACGATTCATTTGTCCTCAAACCATTTTCGCGTCCGTTCGACAACGCCCCCTCGCGGACATCCGACAAGGTTTGTCTTGACGCTCGCGATGCATTCGTGCCCTCACGGCACGTTCGAAGAAGTGCAAACGTGGCTTCGCACTTCACGAAATATCAACGATTTGGACCGTTCTCGGCGGGTAACGCGTCTCGAGCCGGCGCACCTGTGCGCACATGAAACCACCAAATATTTTATTTCCGCAGGCGAATGCAGTTCGCCGTGCATACGTTGGAAGCAGATTCGTCCAAGCCCTTTCAGGAGGTCTCTCAGTGCGAAAGTACGATTTCCGCTTCCTTGTTGCCGCCGCCATCACGGGTGCCGTTGGCTTGACCGCTTCGCATGCCGGAGCCGGAGACACGGTTGGCGTTCTCGTCCTCAAGGAGCACGGGGTTGGAAGCGCAGCGCAAGCGCAACCCTACCTCGATAAGTTCGTGTCCATGGCTGCGTCGCAAAACGGTTGGGCAGCCGGTAAAGGCCAGTATCACACGACGCGCAAAAACGCGGACGCCTTCATCTCAGCAGAGAAACCCCACTACGGTATCCTCTCTCTCGCCGCGTTCCTCGACTACAAAGGCAAGCACAGCGTCGAGGTCATCGGGCAGGCGCAAGTCGCTCGAGCCGGCGGCCAGCAGTACCACATCGTCAGCAAAACATCGTCGGACCTCGGCGGCTGCAAAGGCAAGACGCTCGCCAGCGATCACGCCGATGATCCCAAGTTCATCGAAAAGGTCGTCTCCAAGGGCGCCTTCAAGTTGGGCGACTTCACGCTCGTCAACACCACGCGTCCCGTTCAGACCTTGAAGAAAGTCATCAGCGACGAGGCCGTCTGCGCCTTGATCGACGATGCGCAATACGCCGAACTCGGCAAGCTCGAAGGCGGCAGTGCAGTCAAGTCCGTGTGGTCCGGCGACAAACTCCCCCCCATGGTCGTCGTCGCGTTCCCCTCGGCCCCCGCCGCTGAAAAGAAGGCGTTCCAATCGAGCCTTGGCAAACTGTGCGAAGGCGACGGCGCAGCTGCCTGCAAAGAGGTCGGCATCAACTCGCTCAAGTCCGCCGGCGCATCGGATTACGCGTCGGTCACCACCGCTTACGACAAGTAACGCGTCATCGTCGGAGCCGGGAGTCTTCTTCTTCCCGGCCCGAAAGTGATATTCCTGCCCCGTGAATCGTTGGACGGTACTGTTTTTCCTGGCCGCACAAGCGTGCACCGCATGCCTTGGCACATCCAGCGGCTCGTCCAACGCCGGCATCAGTCCCGCACTCACCGCCGCCCGAGACAAACACGACGCGCTTGCCGTCGCCGACGCTCTCGAAGACTTGATCGCTTCCGGCAACGATCGCGCCGAAGATCGACAATTCGCGTACGATGTTGTTCGCGCCAAACCCCTCGATACACCCGATTACACGTACGCTCGCGCCGTAGTCACCGGACGATTGGTGCAACAACGAGGGCTGCTCGGAGCGGATCTCGTGCCCGAAGTCGAACACTACGCACGACGCAGTCGTGAGCTCGATCCGAAGTTTCGCACGGGCGCTGCTACCCGCATGCTCGGTACGCTCTACGTCATCGCTCCCCCGGCCCTCCTCAAACATGGCGATTCGGAAACCGGCCTCGAGCTTCTCGAAGGGCTGGTGCAGGCGCATCCCGAAACACTGGAGAATCACTTGCGTGTCGCGGAAGCGTACATCGCGCTGGGTGATCCCGAGCCGGCCAAGGAACACCTCTGCAAGTGCCAACTGGATCAAGCGCGTCTGCGTGGAGATGATCGCCAACTGCTCGCTCAGTTGATGAAAGACGCCGGGCAACCCAAGTGCGCTCCTCCGGCAAGCCCAACGGCAAGCCCACCGGCGTCCGAGTAAGCGGCGGGGAAGCACTCACACGCGTACGCACATCGAGGCGCGGGCAGCGCGCACGCGATCGTGATAGCAGCGTTCCGTGGCCACCCCGTCGAAGAACGCTTCGCCCGAAAATACCAACGAAAACGCACCGAGTTCGTCTCGTACACACGATGCACCGGCATGGTTGCAAAAGTTCTTTGCCGCCATCCTGGCTCGACGTTTTCTCATCCTCGCGTTTTACGCGCTGATCCTGCCTCCCGCAGGATGGTTTGCCGCGCGCGTACAGCAAGACAACGCCATCGATCGCATCATCTCGACCAACAACACCGATCTCCTCAAGACACGCGAGTTCGAAAAGGTGTTCGGCTCGAGCGAGTTCGCGGTGCTGTTTGCCGAGGTCGACGATCCTTATGCCCCCGCGGTGCTCGATCGGATTGACAAACTCGAAAAAGAGCTGGCCAAAATTCCCAACGTCGAACCCAAGTCGATCGTCAGTGTGTACCGTCGAGCGAAAGGCGACTTCGAGGCCACACCGGAAAAATCCGAGGCGCTGCACAAATTCGCTACGGGCACCACGTTGCTGAAAGAGCAGGGGCTCATCGGCGACGACTACCTGACCGTCGGTCTGGTCCTCGACGTGCACACGAGCGAAACGAGGCGCGAGGCACTGACCGCGATCAAGCGCGTCATCGCAGAGACCGGCGCAGACAAACCTCCGCTGAAAGCGCTGCGTGAAGTCGGTCAACCGTTTGTCAATCTGTACCTCGACGACGACACGAAAAATTCGGCGCCGAAGTATTTCGCTCTGTTCATGGCGTTCGTCGTCATCTTGAACTTGGTCCTCTACAAGTCGGTGCGAACGCTCATCGCGTTTCTCGTCACGTTGGGCGCGTGCGTTGCGCTCTCGATGGCCTACATCGGCGTGACGGGCGGAGTTCTGACCATCGTCTCGCCGATGGTTCCCATGACGATTCTCGTCACGGCGACGGCGACGCTGGTCTACCTGCATTCGCGTTACGTCGATCGACCCGAAGGACGCGGCGTGGACGAGCACCTCGTCTTTTCGCTCGCCAACAAGTGGCTCGCGTGCACGGCGTCGATTTTCGCGACGGCGGTAGGTTTCGCGGCGCTCGTGGTTTCACCGATTGATCCGATTCGGCAGATGGGCATTTGGGTCGCGGCCGGTTTGGTCCTCACGTACTTCGCGATTTTCACGCTCTTTCCGGTGCTCGAAAAAATCCTCAAGACCCCGACGGGCATTGAGCAAAAAGTCGCGGCTCCTTGGTTTTTGCGCCTGACGGCGTCGATTCCGCGCTGGAGTTATCGATATCGTTGGCCGCTGGTCATTTCGGCGTTGTTGTTATCGGCCGCGGGCGGCGTGGCGCTCTTCGGATTGCCGGGCGTCGTATCGCCGATGAAAATCCTCGTCGACCCGGTCGAATACATCAACGCGAAGAGCTCGCTGTACCAAAACACGCGACGTATCGAGCAGAAATTGCCGGGTTTGTCGCTCACCGAAGTGTGGCTCAAAGGCGGCGTCGGGAGCGTCTCCGAACCTGAAGCTCTGGTGGGATTCCAAGAATTTCAGACGGCAATGGCGAAAGAGCCGCAAGTCGGCACGATCCTCGGCCCGGCAACGCTCATTCGTCTGATGCAGTATTTGGGTGGCGAAGGCGACGAATTCCCCACCGACCCGGAAAAACTCGACACACTCGCCGGGGATCTCGAGGGCCTCGCGCCAACCGATCCGCTGATTCAAAAGTTTGTCCAAAAGAATGGCCTCGGACAAACGCATTTCACGATTCTGTCGCGGGCGACCGAACCGGAACAATTCGAGAAACTCGAATCGGTCATCAAGCAGCATTGGGCGGCGGCATCGGCCAAACACAAGGCGCTTTCCAAGTTCGAGATGAACATCGTCGGAATGGCGCCATTGCAAGTCAAGGTGTCGCTCAGCTTCGTCCCGACGCTGGTGGAGAGCTTCGAGCTGACGGTGGCGATTATTTTCGTCACCTTCCTGGTCGTGTTCCGCAGCGGCGCGGCGCGTATCATGGCCATGATTCCATCGCTGTTTGCGATTCTCGTGATGTTCGGCGTCATGCGAATCACGGGCATGACGCTCAATGTCGCGACGATTTTGATTGCGTCGACGGTGCTCGGAACCAGCGAAAACGACCAAATCCACTTTTTCTACCACTTCCAAGAGGGGCGAAAGAGCGGTTCGGTCGAACAAGCTTTGCAACACACGTTGTTCGTATCGGGCCGCGCGATATTCTTTGCCACGCTCATCAATGCGGGTGGATTCGTGGCGTTTGGAATGGCGGATCTGCCGCCGATTCGTCAATTCGGCATTCTGTCGGCGCTCGCGTTCGTGTTGTCGATGATCGCGGACTTCACCGCATTGCCGGCAGCGTTATGGTTGGTCTTCCGCGCCAAACCCGATGACGAAACGCCTGCTCCGGCGGTCAAAGACGAAGCTCCTCCCGCCGCAGCCTGATTTCAGGCGCTCTCCGATTCGGCCTGCGCAATCGGAAAAACAAATCCAATACATGCCCCACCTTCGGCTCGATTCTGAGCTCGCGTTCGCCCGCCATGCGCTTCGGCGATACGTGAAACGAGCGACAACCCCAGACCCAACGAACCTTGTTCGCGGGCTTTTTCATCCGATCGCCGATAAAACGGCTCGAAAATTCGCGTTTCTTCGCCCGGAGCGAGACCTCGACCACCGTCTTCCACATCGAAGGACACTTCGTTTTTTTCAAACGTGACGCGCAAGCACGATGCCCCGCCGCCATGTTTTTTGGCGTTGTCGAGCAAATTCGCGAGCGCCCGCGATAGCAACGTCGGATCGGCCGAGCATTCACGAGATTGACCTTCGACGACGAGTTTGTCCTTAGAGAGACCAGCTCGTTCGAGGGCCCGACGGGCAGCATCGACGGGATCGATCGATTCTTTGGATAATGCCGTGAAGTCGAGGCGACTCGAGGCCAGCAAATCGCCGACCAGCGCATCCATTTCGACGACTTCGCGATCGAGGTCGTCCAGGTATTTATCGATATTGACGCCGTCGCGCGCCAATTCCGTGAGAATACGAATACGACCGAGGGGTGTCCGCATTTCGTGGGAAACGGCGGCGAGAAGCTCACGCTGATCGCTCATTTGCCGTTCGATACGCTTGGCCATATCGTTCATGGCATCGGCCAAAAGCACGACTTCGCCATGCGCGTGCCTGCCCATACGCGCGCGTGAAGCGTATTTTCCGCGGCCGATCTCCACGGCCATGCGCGCCAGATCTTCGAGCGGCCGAGACAAACGCCTCGAGACCATTCCGGAGAGGGCCCACAACAAGACGCCGGCGGCAAATAAGGGAGCCATCCAACGAATGGCCGCGCCGTGTCGCAATCGTTCGGCGCACACGAGCACCGATCCGGTGGTTTGTCCGGCCTTTACGACGGGAGCCGTGAAGAAGTTTCGATCGCAGGGTTTGCCATAAGCGCCCAGGATTTCTCCTTGCGAATCGACGAGCGTCACCGTGACATCGAGATCGTGCGCGAATGCGCGCCCCAAGGATTCGCGAGCCGGAGGCTGTTCCCACACTTCCGCAAAGCGACCGCCCACGAATACGCGAGCGCGGGCAGTTTCATTCGACCAACCCGAACCGTTGGATGCGGAAAATACGTATGTCACGAGTGAAAAGACGACGCCCGACAGAAGAATGGCCACGCCAAACCACGCAAAAAGGCGGCGTTGAAGACGAGCTCGGACGTAACACGAAAGTCGATTCACGGTTATTCTTTCGCCAAGACGTACCCGATACCGCGAACGGTTTTGATGAGTTTCGGCGATCGGGGATCGTCACCGAGTTTTTGGCGCAAATGCGAGACATGCACGTCGACCGTCCTTTCGCCGACGGTGACATCACCTCGGCCGGCTTCGGACAACAAGGCATCACGCGCGACGACGCGCCCGGGGCGTTTGGCCAGAGCGCACAACAAATCGAATTCGAGGCCCGTGAGATCCACGGTTTCGCCTGCTTTCGTCACGATACGCTGCCCGAGGTCCACGATGATATCGCCGGCAATGAGTCGTTCTCCGACGACGTCGGGACGCGTTCGCCGCAATACGGCTTTGATTCGCGCGACGAGTTCCCGGGGGCTGAAAGGTTTGGCGATATAATCGTCGGCGCCCATTTCGAGGCCCACGACGCGATCGGTTTCGTCACCGCGCGCGGTCAACATGAGGACGGGGATATTGCTTTTTTGACGAATTCTGCGACAAACCTCGATGCCATCCATGCCGGGCATCATCAAATCCAGCAATACGACATCGAAGGTTCCGGCTTCGAGCGCGGCGAGTCCTCGAGG
>CAYSYX010000152.1:0-18725 GCA_964435055.1 uncultured Polyangium sp.
AAACAACGCGCCCAACCTGAGCCGCACAGCCGTTTCCACTTCCGAACGCAAGGGCGCCGATGCCTGCAAAAACGCCGCCGATTCGTACTCGATCGTTTGTCCCCGCATACGCGCCTGATTGAATACGACCGCCCGGGATTCATCCAAGTAAAACACCGGACGCGACAGCGCTCTCCGCAATGCATCCGCCACATCCGCCGGTAATGCTGCAATGACCCGCTCGGCCAAACCAATGGCCCGCGGACATCCAAACGAACACGGCGTATACGGAACGACGTGCCGCACCGCCGAATTGAGCACTCCGTGAAAGTGCGCCCCGAGCGCCCGCGTGCGCGCGGCCGTTGCATAGACGAGCGCCGCATTGTTCCCACGTTCCGCAAGCGCCGCAAATGCCGCCGCACAACACCGCGGATACCCCAGCAATTCGCCCATCGCCTGCGCATGCCGGCTCGAGCCTTCATCCCACAACCGCGCCGCTTTTTCTGCTGAATCCGCGTTTTTCGAGATGAACAGATGCGCGTTGCTCCGCCCCGAGGGCGAGGCATACACGCGTCGCCCCGTCGCGCCTTCGACCTCGATTGGTATTTCGCGTAAAACCATCGTTGCGCCTACGTACTTTTCCCGCAATGCCGGCAGTTCCGTCGCCGGCAACACCAAATACAGCACGGGTTTGTCGCCGATCGCAAAAGCCGTTTCTTCGAGATTCGATGGCAACCCCGCAATGTCGGGATCCATCGGCAAAAGCGGCTCCGAAGGCTCGGCATGGCCCAAGGGTTCGTCTTGAAAAATCGCCCGAGGGTCACGTGTCCAAGCGTCCGCGACAGGAGCGCCCACGTTCGTACGAGCGCCGGGTTTTACGCGTCCATACCCTCGCACGTCATCGTGCACATAAAGTTCCGCGCCAAACGTCGCCGCCCGCGCGGCAAGTTCTCGCTCCCACGCTTCCTCGAACAAACCTCGACGCACGACAACGCGCGAAACACCTCGCTCCAAACATAAACTAGCCCGAAAAAAACCCGCCTCGCCGCCGGACGTCACGACAGCGGCCCGAGGCCCGGCGTCCAGCAGTTTTTCCAGGTCCTCGAATCTCGCGTTTTCCCGCTCGAAAAGCGCATCTTCGCCGAACTGCACGGGATTGGATCCGAGAATGATGACGGGCGGACGCATTTCGTGTAACGTACAACGTATCGCTTCTCAACGCGACACATTTGCATCGAAACCTTCATGCGTTCCCTTCCGATCTATCGCGAATCCGAATTTTCCGCGAATCTCCCTCCGCGACCAACCCCGGCGCCCGGGGCCATTCTTCCGGCGGCCATTTTGAGCCTCCACAGTCATCGTGATCGGTCCTTTCTCGACGACGTCATTCTGCATCATATTTCCGGCGCGTTGCATTTTGCGAGCATTGAAAACGACCTTATCGTCGCCCTTTTGCCGCCCGGTGACGAATCGGCTTGGTCGGCGCTGATCAACACGCTTCGCGGGTATCCGACGATCGTCTACGAACGGCTTTGGGATACCGCGATCGTCGAACGTTTGGCCCGGGAACTCCCCGAAGCGACGCTCGTGCGCTTGATTGGGGAACACGATTTGTCCCGCGCTCCTGCGCATCATGTTTGTCCAGCCGATCCATTGGCGGTCGTGCATTTGCTGAATCGCCTCGCCGATCGCCCGACGTTTGTCGGGGAATTGCCGCGATATGCACCCAATGTGCAGCCGCTGTACGTCACGAAAGACGCTCGACCGACGGCGCCTTCGTTTCCGATTACGGGCAACATCGGTTGTCCTTATCAAACCGATGCGCGGACGAATCCGATCTATGCCGGCGTGGATATTCCGAACGACTTTGGTCGCGGCTGTGGATTTTGTACGACGGGGAATCATTACGAATACAAACCCAAAGACGAGGCGCTCGATTGGGCCCTTGTCCAATTGCGATATTTGCGAACGCACGCACCGGAGCTGCAAACGCTCGTATTGCGCGACCAGAATCCATTTTATTATTTGACCGAATTCATCGAAGCCGCGGAAAAGGAGAAGCTCGGGCCATTTACGCTGCTCATTGAATCGCGCGCCGATTGGTGGCTGCAAAACTCGGGGCGATTCGTTCGCGCGCTCGAAGCAGCCAAACGTTCGGCCATCAAGCTGGCGCCATTTTTGGTGGGTATCGAGAACTTTTCGCAGCCTGAATTGGATCGCTTCAACAAAGGCGAAACATCGGAAACGCTGATAAAATTCCTCGGAGCATTACATCGTTGGCATGCCGATTATGCGCCCGCGATGGATCTGTCCCATGCGGCGTTCGGGTTCATCCTGTTCACGCCGTGGACCACCATCGACGATTTACGCACGAATTTGGAGTGCATTCGACAAACCGGCATGGATCGATTTCGCGGGCATTTGTTGTTGTCGCGTGTGCGTCTTTACCCCGACACGGCATTGTATTGGCTCGCCAAACGCGACGGTCTGCTGGTGGACGATTACGCCCGACCGGAAGACGACGCGAGCACGCGTTATGGATATTTGCCGGCCAAACCTTATCGTTTTCGCGAACCCAACGTCGCGCGTATCGCGGAACTCGCCACGGAATACATTTCGCAATTGGGTGGTCGGGACGAACAGCGCCTGCTCGAAGTATTGCTCGGTCTCGTCGAAAAAGCCGCCGATGCGCAGCTCGTTACGGTGCAAGACGTGCGTCGCGCCATGGAGATTCGCCGCAATACGAATCAGGATGCGGGACAAACCCCGGGAACGTTGTTTCGCGATCCCCCGAGCGTCGACGCGGAAGCCGCGGAGAAAAAACGCCTCATTGCCAAGGTGCTCGTCAATGCGCCGCAAATTCCGGTGGCTCTTCCCGCGTTTGGTTTGTCGTTATTGGACGTTCAAGCGGACAAACGCGGCATCGAATTGATCTTCGGGCTGCGTGACCCCATTTCACGCTTACGCTTCGAATGGGACAAACCTGCAAACCGGATCAAAATGACCCTGGTGCCGATCGTCGCCGAACAGCAACGTTTCGCGCGAGTGTTCGAGGTCATGATTTCCCGCCTCGAAAAAGCCGTCACGGCCGAACGATTCGAGCAGGCGATGGTGCACGCAAAAGAATTGATTCGGCTGCCCGTGAACATACCGCTCGGTTTTTTCCGACAATTGGTGGCGGGCCTCGACGAACCGCAAGGTCTGATTCGTACGGGATTTTTATGCAATCAGGATTGCGGCATGTGTTGGCAAGGTCGAGATTGGGGACGGTTTGGCGCGGATCAAATCCTGGCGTGGATTGAAGATTTACGCCGCGCAGGCGCTCGGTCCCTCATTATCTCCGGCGGCGAACCCACGCTCGATCCGGAGCTCGTCCGGTACATCGAACACGCCACGCAGCTGGGTTTTACCGATATCACATTGGAAACGAATGCCATTCAGGCGGCGAAGCCGGGGCAAGCCGCAAAATTGGCCAAAGCGGGCATTACGCATGCGTTTGTTTCTTTGCACAGCGCCGATCCGGCTATTTCCGATGCCATTACCCGCGCGCCGGGCACGCACGAACGCACGGTGCGTGGCATTCACGCGCTGCTCGGGGCCGGCATTCCCGTGGTGCTCAATGCAGTGATGACGGCGGAAGGTATCGATCAATTGCCTTCGTTGCCGGATTTCATTCACGACTCATTTGGAAAACATCCGCTGCTTTCGAGTCTGATGATTTCGCAGCCCACCGAGCCATTCGATCGATCGTTGTTGCCGACGGTCGTTCCGGATCCCGCGCACGTGCGGAGGTCCCTGCGGGCGACGCTCGATCGTGCCTTGGCGTTGGGTCTTACGGTGCGGGGTTTGGACGGGCCATGTGGTCCGCCGTTGTGTGCGTTTGGAGGAGACAAACGTGTGGTCTCGGGCAAACCCATTTCATCGCCGGTGGATTTCCGAAGGTACGTGCCGGCGTGTGATCGATGTGCCGTGCGCGCGTCGTGTTTTGGCGTGCGGCACGTGGAAGTGGAGCTGTACGGCGAAGGGTGTGTCGAACCTATCTTGGCGAATTGATCGGACACCACAAAAAGCAAACCGCCCCGGGGACAAACCCTCGGGGCGGCCTGTATTCAGCGCTTACGAGCGCTTTTTACCGCCCACTTGTTGCTGCAACTGACGGCGCAACTTGCGCACCTCATCCTTCGAAAGATGACGCACGAGCTCCGCGGCGTGGGCGCGCTCGTCGTCAGCTTTGAAGGTCAACAGATACAAAGCCGGGACTTCGAGGCCCTTGGCGAGACGCGAAATCGTCTGAATCGTGATTGCGGCAAGGCCGTGCTCGACGCTCGAAAGATGCCCCTTCGACAATTCGCTCGCATCGGCGAGTTCGGCGAGAGACATGCCTCGCTCGGCGCGAAGCTCACGAATACGAGTACCTACCTGACTGGCGAAAGGATCCGGAACAGTTCGTCGCGGCATGTGATTTCTTTCGGGATGTCAATCATGGTGGCTTGACAAACCCGTTGGCCCTCCTCTGGCCGGTGGTCGAGTTTTGTTTGTCGGACCGATACAATTTTCATGAGCGACGGGCCCGGCGTCCCCCACGACTGCTTGGGCAGCATTGGAGTCATGATGCACGACTCCGACGAACCTGTGTACTAGAAAAACGAACCAATTTGCAGACGAGTCCCGACGACTCGGAATCCGTTTGTCGAACTTTTGCAACAGTTGTTGCGACCACAGATCCAAAGAAAGCAGTCCCCGCTGTCGATCACGAGAACGCCCGAGCCTTTCTATTTCCTTCCAAGAAATCCAAGGAAAATGAGCCGACGCGGATTTCCAGCCGCGCACGCCGGTCGACATACAGGCACGCCAAACGGTGACGTAAGCGAGCCGTTCGTCACGGTGAACAGCTCAACCATGACAACCACGCTACATTCGTTCACGGAAATGCACAGACGCGTAAAACGCTTTCCGATTTCCGCGAAATCACGTACGCGCGAGAAAATTTCGCACGCCAAACCAGAACGGGCTTGTAACAGACAAACGGGTTCGTCCCCGGAAGGCGAGGAAATCCCTCGCCCGGACGAACCGCGCCGCTCTTTATCTAGGGAAATGGCAAGACAAACGCTTGTCGGTCATGCCTCGTCATTGACATTCGGCAACGATTGCCCATGGCGCCTTTGAAACTGGATACGACGGCGATCGTGACGCATCAAAAATCGCGCGCGGCGATTGGAGACGTCTTGCCACGTACCTCCTCGCGTGCTCATTCTGCGGCGTCTCGATGATGAGGAGCGTTCACGAAACGGATGCATGATGAGTCGCACGAGTGACATTTCATTTACGCCAACGCTTGGCAGTCGGGAGTTGTTCCCGGACCTCGAGCCGCTCGTTTATTGCAATCACGCCGCGTTATCGCCGCCTTCATGGCCGGTACGACGCGCGATGCAAAACGCGCTCGTGGAATTCGGGCGTCGAGGCGCGGGGGCGTATGGCGCGCATATCAGCCAACGCAATCGTTTGCGCGGAAAACTCGCTCAATTGATCGGCGCATCCGCCGAAGAAATCGCGTTCATTCCCAACACGTCGTACGGCGTGACGGCGATCGCGAATTGTATTCCTTGGCGCACAAAGGATCGCGTCGTCTTATTCGAAGGCGAATTTCCGGCCAACGTGACGCCTTGGCTCCAAGCCGCAAAACACTTCGATTTGACGCCCGTCATGCTTTCGGTGCGCGATTTTCTCGAAAGCGACGAGCAGGGCCTCACGCGACTCGAAGAAACATTGAAACAAGGCGTGCGCCTCGTGGCCGTCAGCGCCGTGCAGTTTCAATCGGGCCTGCGCATGCCGCTCGAAGTTATGGCCAAGGTTTGTCACGCCTATGGCGCCGAGCTCTTCGTCGATGCCATTCAAGCGCTCGGCATCGTGCCCATCGACGTCCGATCCATCGGCATCGATTACCTCGCATCCGGCGGACACAAATGGCTCATGGGCCCCGAAGGCACGGGCCTTTTGTACGTACGAAAAGAACTCGGCGGGTCTGTCGTGCCAAACCTCGCGAGCTGGCTCAGTCAAGAAGACGCGCTGCGCTTCTTGCTCGAAGGTCCGAACCTGATGCGTTACGGCGCGCCCTTCAAACAAGGCGCCCCGATATTCGAACCCGGCGGGCTCAATACCATCGGTTTCGTGGGCCTCGAAGCCGCGTTGGATCTCCTGCTTTCCCTTGGACCTCAAAACATTCTGACCCACGCGCAACGCTGGGCCGACGGCGTCGAACCCGGCCTGGTCGAGCGAGGCTTTACGTCGTTACGCGCGCCGGACGTGCATCGTCGAAGCGCGATCTTGAGCGTTTTGCCTCCGGCGAATCTGTCCGTCGTCGACGTGCACCGAACGTTGGCGGCGCGTGGAGTCATGACCGCAACGCCCGACGGTGCCCTGCGCCTCAGTCCGCACTGGGAAAACAACGCCGACGAAGTGGAACAAGTGCTCTTGTCCGTCGACGATGCTCTGAGCGAGCTGCGCGGTGAGCCTCGACCGCGTCACGATGATTGGTGATCAAACGATTTTTACTTGGACGTCCAAGCAATCGACAAATGACGAACGCGTCCGCTGCCTCCGACGGAATCATCCCCGAAAAACAAATTGTTCGCCGAAGGCCCGGCAAACGTCGGTGAAACATCGGCGTTGGCGCCCCCGGACAACGTGACCACGGTTTTTCGCGGACCAGGCGGAGCCCCCGGGTTCAAGTCGAAAGCGTCGATTTGCATGCTCTCGCGAATCGCCGCCGCCGTAACCCCGCGACAACGCGCTGCCGCGCACGTCATGGCCACCGAGCTGATCGTGCTCGTGTCGTCACCGTGCACCAGGATCGGCGCACCTACGAGCGCTCCGCGTCCGTCGAGCGTCGCGATCCGCACGCCGGCATCCGCGTTGGCCGTCTCCGATGCCGCATCTTCGATCCAAGCCACGATGACGTTGTCCCCCGCAACTGCCGCCGTGGGAGATCGTGAATGCCCGGGCGACGCAAAAAGGCGCATCGGGGGACCGACTTCCCGCAACGTCCGTGCGTCGAGACGAACGGCGTAGATATCGCCCGTTCCTTCATCGGGGTTCTGCCGTGCGTCACTCCAAACGACATACACCTCCTTGCCCCGCAAAACGACCTGGACCTCCGCGGAATCCCCGGGAGCTTCCGTGATGCGCCGATCCGCGACGACCTTGCGCAAATTCCGATCGACACGCGCTGCATACACCTCGGCATTGCCGTCACGCGTGTCGACCCAAGCCACGATCCAACCATCATCCGCGCCACCTTGAGGATCCGACGCGGGCGCATACGCGATCGCCACATCGCTCGCTTCGCTCGGCACGCCGCCTTTGGCCGCTTTGCGCTTGATCGTCGTCAGCGGCTTTTGCGTCATTTTCGACAGATCCGTGCCGAGTTTGGCCAGTTGAACCTGCGTCTCGGCTTTGTCCCGAGAAACCCACGCCAACGCCGCCTCTTCCGCGTTCGGTGTACGCGCCAGAGCAACACCACCGATCGAGACGGCACGATTGGAAACGACCAGCGGCTTTCCCAAGGTTCCCGACGGCGAAATCGTTCGTACACCAACGGTCGCCAGAGGTTCTCCCTTCTTGCTGGGTTTGCCCTGCGCAACGTCGTTTCCCTCAACGAAATACGTCACCCACGCGGCAAGCGAGGTGCCACCAACGAGCTCCGTCGCCGCGACTTTCGCCAAATGCTCGCCGTCGTAGATGCTCGTGACGGAACGGGCGAAAGGCGGCGCATCATCCGGATCGCGAGAAGCCGGTGCAAGCCAGGATGTTTTTCGCACGGGCAAGTCGAGCATCGCCACGGTCGCAGGTGAACCGGGTCCCGAAGCGAGCGTCGTGCACGTCCCGGATTGACAAGACAAACTACGGGTCAGGTCCGGGATGCCGTCTGTCGCGGCAAACGGTTCGGCTCGCAAAGGTTCGGAAGCTCGAACGGTAAGATCAGGGCCGAAGCGGACGAATGCCGGCCAGATCGGCGTATCGGCCGTCACGGGACGGGACGACGATCCCATCGGCGCCAAGGTTGTCACGGCAAACCCATCGCCATCGGCGACGATGTCCGGCGGACCGCTCGCGCTGAACGTGAGCGTCGCCCGTTCGTTTCGAAGAACCGCGCTGCCATCCAAAAGGCCCAGATGAATGAGGCGCCCTTCACGCGGCGAACGCATCAGGTCTTCCCAAGCCAGCAACGTGCGCGGGTTTGTCCCATTTCCACCCACCACCGAAACCAGCGCTTGTTCACCCAGCGGCGGCGTGGCGCGATGAGGCGCGGTCACGACACGGCCGCCTCGTTCGATCGTCGCGACATACACGCTCGAATCGATCTCGCGCACATCCGTCCACGCGAGCAGCGTTTGCGCTCCCGCGCGCGTCACGACGAGATCCCCTTGCGCCGTGGCTTCGGCACTCACCGTCACGGGCGGCGACACTTTGCCGTCGAGATCCACGTCGGCGTAGAGCACACGACCCGTTCGTCCCGGTTCCGTTGCGTCGGTCGATGCATCCACCAACGTCGCGATCGCCGCCCCACCATCGGTCTGCGTGATGCCCCAACCAAGCACACGCCGAGCCAACACGACGCCCGCCCCGGGAGTTTGTCCCGGCTTCAGCGGCACGGCGATCACGTCGACATACGCGTCGCGCGGGATCTCCCACACGACAAGCGCGGCGTTCGTCCCGGCAATCACTTCGACAAACGCCACGTCTTCGGCGGATTGCGCGAGGTTTGACGCGGCACCACGCACACGGCCCGCCGCATCGAGCGTCAACGACCGAACCGTCGCATTGCCGCGAAGCCCTTCCACCCAAGCCACGATCCATCCATCGCCGACAGGCGTGATCGCGACATGCGCCACTTCGCCGACGCTCGTGCCAAGATCGACGTTGTCCGCCTTGGGAGTTCCATCAACGCCGAGCAACCGCGAGAAAAGCCGACCTTTGGCGTTGAACACGAGGAGCATCTCGTCGCCACGCCGCGCGACGTAAGGCACCGATGATTCGTCTTCGAAACGAGCGATGACATGCGCCGGCAACATCGCTGGTTGGTCGGGTAAAATCACCTTCGGAGCGACCTTTTCGACCGGAGCGCGAACGATTTTGGGACGTGTTCGCGGCGTCGTTTTGATCGACGAACCTCCGCACCCGAACGTGGCCAACGAGGCCGCGACGACCGTCATGAACAACCCGACACGTGCCGGAAAACTTCGCATGGCCGGACCATGCCAGAGCCGCTCGATCCGGGCCACCTCTTGGACAACGTGTCACGAAGTCGGTGTCGGCGACGGCCTCTCTTGACGAAATGTCGTATCGACGGGCGGGGGTTTGTCGAGGAGCGCGGGACCGGCAACGGGCAACAAAATCTCGAAAACCGCGCCGCCTTTGGTGGCTTCGCGATACGCGATCTCCCCGCCGTGTTCGAACACCATGCGATGCACGATCGCCAATCCGAGCCCCGTGCCCTTCTCTTTGCTCGTTGCATACGGCTCGAACAAACGCGGCAAAATCTCCGGCGGAACACCCGGGCCATTGTCCCGAACGACGATGCGCACTTTGTCCTCGGCGGCCAGATCGATCGTCACGACCACCCGCGGATCCGGGCGCATGACGCTCGCCGCATCGAGGCCATTTTGGATGAGGTTTGTCAGGACCTGCACCATCTGATCGCGATCGGCCATCACGCTGGGGATCACGTCGGCCTTGAGCTCGACGCGTTTCGTCCCGGTTTTCTCGACACCTTCGCCCGCGGACGCATGCAACGTGACGACGCCTCGAGCCACTTCGACAAGATCGATGGGTTCCGGTTTTGGCGGCGGAAGCCGGGCAAACTTCGTGAATTCCGAAACGATGTTCGCGATGCGATGCACTTCTTGCAGCACCGTCGCCGTGGCTTCTTCGAAGTATTCGTCGAACGCCGGATCATCACGAGCTCGCAAACGCCGCAACGTCTCCACGGCGGCTCGAATGGGAGCGAGCGGATTTTTGATTTCGTGGGCGACTTGTCGGGCCACTTCGCGCCGCGCGGATATGCGCTCCGTAGCGGCCAAACGCCGTCGCATCGATGCCAATTCGGCAATCGTTCGATTGTACGCATCCGCCAACTGCGTCAGCTCGCGACTGCCGCGACTGGTGATCGTCTTCGGTTCACCGACCACGACTTCGCGTGTTTCCCGCGCTAACTCGACGATCGGCCGAGACAAACTACGCGCCAAGAGAATCGCAAACGCCAAACCCACGAGCACCGCCGCGGCACCTGCGATCATCACGGATTCGTCCAACGCTTTCAACGCGGCTCGCTGGCCTTCTTTCGTCGTCGTCACGACGACGCGCATGCCCGCGACGTCTTTGATTTCCACCGTGCGCTCGACGATGTCGGGCGAAGTTGACGGCTGATGATTGTCTCGCCCAACCTCGAGTTTCACCGCATGCGAGGCTCCGATTCGCTCCAGGATCGTATCGACACGTCGCGATCCCACGAGGCCGACCTCGACGCCCGCTTCGCCGTGCGTGCAAAAGGCCTCGAGCGATCCAGCATCATTCGCGCCTTCGGTTCGCCATGACACACTCGAAGCGCCCGCGGCATGGATGAGTTTGGCCAAACGAACGTCGGTGGTTCCGGTGCGTGCTTTGTCGGAAGCGGCCAGGACGTACCCCTTGTCCGTGATGAGCGCCAAGGCATCGAGGCCCAACGCGGGCGCTTGATTCGGCACGAAGATGTTCCAACGCAGCCGATGGGTATCGTCGACCTTCTTGGGATCTCCACGACCTTTGCTCATGGTCGTGAGCACGTCGTCCACGAACGTGTCGTGCGTGCACAGCGGCTTGAAGAGCTGCTCGAGCGCTTTGACTTCGCGGCCCATCTCTTTCTGCACCCGCGACGCGGCGGTTTCGACCCTATTTTCGTAGTCTTTTTCGATGGTTTGTCGTGTCGAACGATGCAGGGAAAAACCGACGAGCGCCGTGGCGAGAACGGCAACGAACGTGAAAGCGAGCATCAATCGCGTGGCAAGACTCACAACGGTGCAACGACGATGACCCGGATGCGCTTCCCTTGCGAGAGTCTCGTCAAGAACAACCCGCAGGTCCGGCGCGTGCCCAGACCCGAGGGCGTTTGTCAGAAGAGACCTTTTCTCGTCCGAGCCTTCAAATCAGCCTGGTCCGGGGGCTATTTCGGCGGGCTCCTCGCCATTCGTGTCCGAAATCACACTGACTTGTGCGTCACGAATGCTGACAGTCCGTTCATGGTTGGTGCCTGAAGTCAGCGCGATCGTGCCGGAAGTGAAGGCGCTCCTTGCACGTGCCCCCTCTGGGCTTCTAACCTCGCCGAGCACTCGCGTTTCGTTTGGAAACGCCACTCATCATGGGTGGAGTCGAGACGCGTCGTGCCTCACCCTCAGGCCGCGTCCATCATGAACTCAAGGCAGTTCGGCCCTCCCGCCGTCGTCCTCATCGCCGCCGTCGTCTTCGGAATGGGCTCGAAGTCCCTGCTTCGAGACTACACGTCCGAACTTTTCTACCTCGTGGGTCTTGGCGCCGCGATCGCGATCTTCGTCGCGAGTTCGTCGCAAGGTGCATCGGTTCGTCTTGGCGGACTGGTCGATGCACTCAAAGCCGCCGCGCGAGGTAAAAAACCAAGCATTCCCGAAGGTGTCAGCGGTGAACTCGCTGATGTCTACGATGAAGTCGCTCGTCTCGCCAAACGCACCAACGAACTCGATGCCGAAGTCAAAAAGCTCGAGGAAGGTGGCGGCGCGAGCAGCGTGAACATCGACGAAGTGCTCGAAGCTTTGCAACGAGCGTCGAACGGGGAACGCGTGCGCGCCCCTGCGGGAACGAAGCCCGAGATGGCGCGGATCTACGCGGAGCTCTCCGGCGTTTCGGAAGCCGTGCGCGATGCTTCGAACAACGCCGAGAAGAAGACGTTTGTCGCGGAAGAACGAGCCCGTTCGGCCGAGCAAAAGGCCCAAGCCGCCGAACAACGTCTCGCTTCGTTGGAGCAGCGAATTTCGAGCGCCGAACAACGCGCGCTGGTGGCCGAGCAATCGCTCGTGTCGGCCGATCAACGCTTGCAGCAAGCGGAACAACGCGCGGCTTCGGCCGAGCAACGCGAATCGCAAAATCGCGGTGATGTCGCCGAGTTGCTCGCGTCGTTCGAGATGGACATCGTCGAAGGCATTCAACGCGCGCTCGCAGGTGAGCGGGTTCGTCCGCCGTCCGGCGCCAAACCCGAAATCTCGCGGATTTTCATGGAAATCTCGAACATCGGAGAACGCCTCGTCGCTTCCGAACAACGCGACAACCAACGCAAAGTCGAGCTCGCCGATACGATGCGCATGCTCGAAGGCGAAGTGGTCGATGCGGTGCAACGCGCAGCATCGGGTGAACGCGTTCGACCGCCGGCGGGTGCCCGCCCCGAAGTTGCTCGGATTTTCATGGAGTTGAGCGGCATCAGCGAGCGGCTCATCGGTTCGGAGCAACGTGATCAGAAGCGTCGTTCGGACCTCGGCGAAGTGCTCGGCGTAGTCGAAGATTACTTGCCGCGCCTCGGTGACGGCCTCGGAACCGTGATGGCTTCCGTGGAACAAACCTCGGCAAATTCGCGCGAAATCCACAATTCGCTCAGTGGCTTTGCGCAGTCCATCGAGATGCTCGCGACGAGCGCGGAAGAGTCGAGCTCGAGCATCCTCGAGATGACGGCGACGAGCGACGAAGTTGCCGAAAACGTCGGTGAACTTGCGGCAAGCGTGCGCGAGACGGTGTCGTCGATCGAAGAGATGGCGTACTCGATTCGCGAGGTCGCCAAGAACGTCGACGGTTTGTCGCTGACAGCCGAAGAGACGTCGTCCTCGATGAATCAGATGGACGTCTCGATCGACCAAGTGCAATCGAACGCGAACGAAACAGCGCGTTTGTCCGAAGAGGTCGCCATGGACGCCGAAAAAGGCGCCGAAGCGATCCTCAAGACGATCAGCGAGATTTACCGCATCAAGGAATCGAGCCAGGAAGCCGTCAGCGTTATTTCGAACCTGAACTTCCGCATCGAAGCCATCGGTCAAATCCTCGACACGATCGACGAAGTCGCCGAACAGACAAACCTCTTGGCCCTCAACGCCGCCATTCTCTCCGCGCAAGCGGGTGAACACGGCAAAGGCTTCCAAGTCGTCGCCGAGCAAATCAAAGAACTCGCCGATCGTTCCAGCGCCTCGACGAAAGACATCTCGGACCTCATCAAGACGATTCAGCAAGAGTCCAAGAACGCGATCGCCGCCGTCGAACGCGGCGCGCACAACGTCGATCGCGGCGTCGAAGTTTCCAACGAAGCCGAACGTGCTCTGAAGAAGATCACCGAGAGCTCGCAGAAGTCGACGAACATGGTTCGCGCCATCGCCCGCGCGACGGTCGAGCAAGCAAAGGGCTCGAAGCAGGTCACGGATGCGATCGGTCGTATCGCGGAGACCGTGCAGCAAATCGCGGCGGCAACGGCGGAACAGGCGCGAGGTTCGGAGCTCATCATGAAGAGCGCCGAGAAGATGCGCACCATTACGCAACACGTCGAACGCTCGAGCCAAGAGCAGGCCCGCGGTGGTCGACAGATGACGAGCTCGATCGAGCAGATCTCGGCGATGGTGAACAACCTCAACGCCTCGCAACGCAACTGGAGTCACAAGGGCGAACAGATCCTCGATGCGGCGAAGAAGATCGAAGAAGCCGCACGGGCCCAAGAGCAAACGATTCGCCAGCTTGGCAACGCAATCGAGCGACTGCGTCGAAGCATCGCGGCCTAACCTCGGCGCGGACAAACCAGCTCCGCGCCCCTCGAGATCCCATGGCAGTCAAGATCACGGTGCGGCAAGCCGACCCCCTCGAAGCCGAGGACAAACCCGCCGCATCCGATGCCGCGCAAACCAACGAAGCGTCGCTCATCTTCGACATGCCGCGCCTCTTCATCGGTCGTGGTGAAAGTTCCGATCTCCGACTGCCCGATCCCAGCGTGAGCGCTCGTCATGCATCCCTCCGACAACGCGGAAACGAAGTCGTCCTCATCGACGAAGGCAGCACCAACGGCACGGCGCTCGATGCCGTGTTGCTCTCGCCGCAGTCGCCGCGTGTCGTGCGCTCGGGTGATCTCGTGCGCGTGGGGCGTGTGTGGCTCGAGATTCGTATCGATCCGTTGCTCATCGCCAACGCGAATCCAACATCGGCCAAGGCGCTGGCGTTGAACCTCATCACGCAGGCTCTGGCGACACAAGGCGAAGACGGTGGTCCGAAGCTTGTCGTGAAAAACGGTCCTGATGCCGGAAAATCCCTCGATTTGCAGGATGTTTCGCGGCGCTACGTCGTCGGGCGTGCGCCGGATGTGGACCTCGTGCTGGACGATGAAACGGCGGCGCGGCGACATGTCGAGCTGGGGGTCAAGGGCGATTCGTTGGTGGTCAAAGATTTGGGTTCCAATGCGGCAAACCTCGAAGGAACCGCGCTGGGACGCAACGATACGCCTTGGCGGGTCGGACAAACCCTCACGCTCGGCAAAAATTCGCTCGTGTTCGAGTATCCAGCCGCAGTGGCGCTCGCCGAACTCTCGCGCTGCGCGGACGAAGTGATGCAGCCCGGCGATGTGCCGCCGAAGCCGAGATCGGCGAACGACGAGCCCCCCGCCCCGGCCGAAGAATCCATCCCCTTGCCCATTGCGAGCAGCCCGCCGTCGCGACGACGAGGGACATCGAACGAATCGGGCTGGAGCTTCGCGGACGGGATGGTTTTTCTCTTCGCGGCCGTCGTGCTTTTGGCGAGCGTCTTGGGCTTTGTTTGGCTGTTGCAGCGATAGCCGCCCGAATCAGCGCTTTTTCTTGGTCTTTGTTTTGGTCTTCGGTTTGTCGCTCTTCTTCGATTTGAGGGACTTGGGCGACTTCGCCGGCTTCGTATCCCGCCCCTTACGCGAAGGTTTGTCTTGCAAGGTGGCCTTGGTTTTCTTGGTCCGACGTTTGGGTTTGTCTTGCGTGAACCCTTCTTCGCCGCCGGTGGACTCTTGCTCGAGCGCGTCCTCGTCGCGAGGCAAACGCTTGGCCAAGACCATGCGCCGGGTGATGGCCACATCTTCGATCTGCACGAGCATCGTGTCGCCGAACGTGATCCGCTCGCCGCTGCGCGCTCCGACGACGTACAAGCCCGTTTCATCCAGCGTGTAGCTGTCGCTGCCGAGCGACTCGAAACGCACCAGCACATCCACGTACGGGTGTTCGATACTGACAAACAGACCGGAGCCGACGAGGCTCGTGACGACGCCTTCGTAAATTGTCCCGATAAACGCCCGCATGTAGAGCGCGCGGTAGAGGTCGACGACTTCACGCTCGATCTCCATGCCTTTGCGTTCGCAATCCGAAGCGGTCGTGGCGGCAAGCCGCAGCCTTTCGCCGGCTTCGTCGCTCTGATCGATGGGTTCGTTGCGGAGCATGGCCCGCACGGCGCGATGCACGATGAGGTCCGGGTAACGCCGAATCGGTGACGTGAAGTGCAGGTAGGCGCTCGACGCGAGGCCGAAGTGCCCGACGTTCACGACGTCGTATTGCGCTTGTTTCATCGCCCGCAGCAGCAGCGAATGGAGGACCTGTTTGCGCGGATGAACGCTGATGCGCTTGAGGAACGTGGACAAACGCTTGGGGTCCAAAGCATCTTCGGGTTCGAAGGCCACATCGAGCGCGGTGCACATTCCGACAAACCGTTCGAGTCGCGCGGGATCCGGCGGCGCGTGACAACGAAAGATCGTGGGAATGGTCTTGGCCGTGAGCTGCTGCGCCACGGTTTCATTGGCCAACAGCATCAGCTCTTCGACGATTTGATACGCCTTCTTGATGCCTGGATCCTGGGCTCGTTTGACGACATCCGTCGGTTCACCCGTGTTGGCATCGAGCACGACCTTGGCTTCGGGCAAGTCGAAATCCAGGGCCCCACGGCGCAAACGCTGCGCCCGCAAGAGCCGCGTGAGCTCGTACATCACTTGGAGATCGTCACGCACCGCTTCGGCCTGCGGGTTTGTCGGACCTTCCTTCACGAGCCCCAGCGTTCGCGCGACGCCCCCGTACGTGAGCTTCGCGCGTGAACGCATGAAGCCTTCAAAAAGACGGGCATTCGTTACATGCGCGGTCGCATCGAGGTCGATCTCGACGCATTGGCAAAGACGCACGACATCGGGCAAAAGCGAACACAGGTTCGATGACAACGCGCGAGGAAGCATCGGGATCGCGCGATCGGGCAAGTAGATGGAATTGCCGCGTAACATCGAGCTTTCATCGAGCGCCGTACCCGGACGAACGTAATACGACACATCGGCGATCGCGACCCAAACGCGATACGTCCCGTCGTCGTTGCGTACGACCCACACGGCATCGTCATGATCGCGAGCATCTTCGGGATCGATCGTCGGCAGCGGCAAGTGCGTCAGGTCTTCGCGCCCGACGAGAGCCTCGGCAGATACTTCATTCCCGTACGATTCCGCTTCGGCCACGACCTTGTCCGAGTGCGGTTCTTCGATCCCTTCGCGCATCAAGATCTTGGCGACTTCGACGTTGGGATCCCCGGGCGCACCGAGGACCGCTTCGAGTTTGCCCTCGGGATTTTCGTCTTTCAGCTCGGGAAAACGCGTGATCGTGATGACGGCGGCGTTTCCGTCTTCGATGCGGATCATCGATTCTTTGGCCAGGACAATCGGTCCGCGGATGCGATTGTCGTCGGGCTCGAGCCACAAGCTTCGCCCGCGTTTGCGCACGATCCCGGCGATACGTGGACTGCGGCGTTTGACGATCCGCAACACTTCACCTTCGGCGCCGCGACGGGAACGCGTCACGATGCGGAAGGCGACGGTATCGCCGTGCATGGCTCCCGCGATGCTTTCGGCCGGAATGAAGGTATCGTCAGACAAACCCGCGGTAGCGACAAACCCGAACCCACGCGGGTTGGCGCTGAAAATGCCCAGGTGTTCGGTATGTCGCGGCGTTTGACGAGCAGCTTTGGCCAAGCGAAATCGTTGACCTGACTGCGCAAGGACGGTCCCATCCCAACACAGGTCGTCGAGCACGCGGCGCAAGGCTTCGTACGCTCCCTCGGTCAAACCGAGTCGTTCGGCGATCTCGTGGATGTGGACGGGTTGATTTTGTTCGGCGAGCACATCGACGACGGCCGCGCGTCCGAGCTGGGTCATGAAAAAATACGTGCGTTCTCGAAGATTCCGAGAAACGACTTCGCCAGAGCCAACGAAATTGCGGGGACGAGAAGAACCCCCGCGTGCAGTGTGATGTGGGCTCGTAGCACGTAATGCACCAAGTGGGCTGCGAAAGGCCCGTGATTGTGCGAAAGATGAGGCGCGATGCGTCTGCTCCCCGTTCTTTTGCTTCGATTGGCGCTGCTCGTGGCGCTGTCCGCGTCGGCGGCGCTCGTCGTCGACTACGCAAACGCTGGAGATCCGGCGTTTTGCGGCGTGACGTCGGGATGTTTTGCCGTACGAACCTCGGGTTACGCGTACCTCTTCGGCACGATCCAACTGCCGTACGTAGGGCTTGTCGCGTATTCGACGCTGTTCGGCTTCGCGTTTGTCGCTAAAAACCGCGTCACGTACGGTTCTCTGGCCGGGATGGCGACGCTGGGCGGCTTGTTCGCGGCGTATCTGCTTTACCTGCAACATTCTGTGATCGGCGCGATGTGTCCGTGGTGCGTCGCGGTGGATACGTCGGCGATCGTCGCGGCGGGCGCGTCGTTGTGGACGTTGTGGATCGCCATGAAAGACGAGGCTTTGGTGCAGATGCCCAAGGCTCCGTCGGTGCCGCCGGCTTGGCTCGGCGCAGCGCTCGTGGGCATCGTGGCGCCGTTTGTCTGGGGACGATTTCCCACCGAACCGCCGATGTCGCCGGTGATTCAAAAAGAACAAGTTCCGGGCAAACTCACGATCGTCGCCTTTACGGATTTCGAGTGTCCGTTTTGTCGGCGGCTGCATCCGGTGTTGCACAAGGTGCTCGAGCAGCACGACGGAAAGATTCATTTTACGCGAAAAATGATGCCTCTTTCGGGCCATCCGGGCGCCGAGCCTGCGGCGCTTGCGTATCTGTGCACGCCCGAGCCTTTACGCGAAGCGGTAGCGGACAAACTTTACGCGGCGACCCCGGACAAACTCACGCCGGAGGGCGCCATCATCCTCGCGGCGGAAGCGGGCGCGGACGCCGGGGTTGTCGCGGAGTGCACGAAATCAGCCGAAACGAAGGCGAAACTCGATGCGGACAAGAAGCTGTTCGACGAGCTCGGCGGACGCGGATTGCCGTTTACGTTCGTGGGCAAACGCGTGGTCATGGGGGCGAACGCGGAGGGGCTCGAGTCGGCCGTGACGCGGGAGCTCGCGGGCGAACACTTCAGTTTGCCGATATGGGCGATGTTTGCGCTGATCGGGGCGGCGTTTGTCGGGGCACTCGGTTTGACGGTGCGCGAGGAAGCCAAAGAACGCGCGGCTTGAGCGAGGTTTATCGACCTTCGCGAAATCGACGCCACCAGGCTTGGGCTTCGGGCGGCGCGACACTTATCGTAAATTCACGCATTTCTTCGAGCCAATCGAGGCGTTGGTCGGGGGTCAACGAAGCGAAGACACGGAGTTGTTCCGGAGAAACCGTATAGTGAAAGCCGCGCTTGGGTGGCTTGTCGTGTTTGAAATCAGCCACGGCCCTTCTCCGATCGAA
>CAYSYX010000153.1:0-18690 GCA_964435055.1 uncultured Polyangium sp.
GCCAACAGGCGCGCGAACCATTTCGTTGAATTTGGATCGTCAGGACGGACCCTGGCGCGAATTGGTCAAGTCCGGCTCGACGTCCACTTTGTACCTGGCCAAACTCGAATCACGACCAAACACGAACCCAGTGCCCATATCGATGGAATGGTCGGGGGTCGAGGACCAACCAGCGAGCGGTTGGGCGCATGCGGCCACGCTGCCCGAGACGGACATCACGTATATGCTCCTGTACGCACCTGCGTTCGGCGCTGTGGAGGTTTTCGATACCGCAACGGGTCGATTCCGAATTGCACCCAATCCCAATTTTCGTGGGCGCGACGAATTTCGATTTTTCGTGTCGGAAGGAAACACGCCCTCCGCGGACGTTCCCGTGGGCATTACCTTCGCGAATACACCGGATCCGCCTCTCGCCCATACATCGTTTTTCGTCGTTGAGGAAGACAAACCTTTCGTCATGACGCCGGATGCCGTTGATCCCGACGGTGACGTATTGAAGCTCGAGCTTTTGTCGCAACCGAAACACGGTCAAGCCACCGTCGAAGGGATGAATGTCACGTACACGCCCGATGCGGATTTTTCGGGCGAAGATAGCTTTCAATATCGCGTCGACGACGGAATGACGAAATCGCCTGCGGCCGTCATTCAGGTCTTCGTGAGTGAGATCAACGATCCGCCGACGGCGGTGGATCAAACGGTTGTCGTGACGAGCGAAAGCGCGACGCCCATTACGCTGCAAGTATTCGACAAGGAAACCCCGGCGTCTTCATTGAATTATTCGTGGATGACAATGCCCACGTTGGGGAGCATCGTCGGTACGGCACCTCATTTCGTGTATGTTCCCAATGCGGGCGTGACCCAAGGTCAGGATGTCTTCACGTATCGGATCGATGATGGCATCGACTTTTCAGCCATTGCCACGGTAAAACTCGAGATAGGTCCGGGAGCGCACCCGAGCACGTTGTTATTCAACGGTCCGGTGCAGGAAGTCTTCCCAGCCGCCTCGGACGGCTCGCTGATCTATTTTCGCCATACCTGGACCCCAATACTCACGCAAATCCTCGGCATGACAAACGGGTCATTGATCGGAACGAACGTGGGGTTCGCCAGTGACGACAGTACGCGAGGTTTCGACAACGGTGTCGGCGACGTACACCGGACGACGTACTTCCAATTCGATGGCTGGATGTTTTTCACGACATCGACCATTGCAACTCAAGCTATGCGGTTTTACCAGACCTCCGGAATGAAGCTCGATGTATTGGCGGACATTCCGCCGCCCAATACCGACATCAACAACGAACCCTCCATTGGCGAGGCGTTTGTCGGGGCGAATGCCGCGTATGTGCCGATCAGCTGGCCCATCAATGCAACCGACAACGTTTGTCAAGTTTGGAAAATCAATGCGGGCACGTATGTAATGCAGCTCGTGCAGGATATCGGCGTAGTCCAGGGTTCCTGCCGGGGTTTTGGAACGCTTGCGAACGCGCAATACATGTTTGTCGGATCGAAACTCATGCGCGTGCCGCTCGATGGCTCGCCGCTCGTCTTGGTCAAAGATTTGGGTAATGCGGCTCCGACCGACTGGATGGTGGTGGCGGGCGGAAAACTGTTTTTCCAGACGCGCACGACCGTGGGCGGCCAAACGCAAATCGATTTGTGGGCCACCGACGGAACGCCCGTGGGCACGACAAACATCAAAACGATCGAAACGGCGATTTTGGAGTTCGACATTTTCAGCCCGGTGGCATTCGGCAACAAGCTTTATTTCGCCCACCGAAAATCATTGTGGTCGAGCGACGGAACGACGGCCGGAACGAATATCGTCAAGACGATTCCAGTCACCAGTGTCGTGGGTAATGGGGCGATTGGAACGATATCGTCATTGGGCGCAAAGCTGTATTTCTTGGCCACATCCGATACCGCGGGGCGTGAACCGTGGGTCTCCGATGGCACGACGGCGGGCACGAACATGCTTCGCGACATTCACGTCGGTACGTCGGGCAGCTCGACGGCATCGACGAATCCGGCGTATTTTCACGAATGGAATGGGATGGTGTTTTTCTCGGCGGATGATGGCGCTTCCCATTCGGGATTATGGCTGACGGACGGCACACCGGGAGGAACGGCGGCGTTCGACGTTCGTCCGATGAAGACGATTTTGGGGATCCTCGGAAACCGGCTCGTGTATTTCGACGGCCATTTCTTGTACGCGATGGCGCTTTTGTAGGGGTGTTGGCGGGAAAAACGGTTCAGACCGCCAATTCGAGCTCGCCGCCGTCGACGTTGATCGGGAAGGGGCTCAAGAGGCTGTCTTCGGCGATGCCGGCGACGCGCCGCAACGCTCGGAATACATGCGCCGGGGATAACACGACACCGGTATCGTCGAAGGCGTGCGTCTTGGGATTGATTTTGCGGGCTTGGAGCACGGTTTGCACATCATTGGGGCCTTCGGGTGTTCCCGTGGTTCCGCCAATGACTTTGCCCGCAGGCAAAATGTTCAATGCCTGGGCCGCCTTGTTTTGCAAAATCATCATGCTCGCAATCGGCCAATGACCGCTGCCCGGCGGTTCGCGCACCGGCGTTCGACCAAAGTCCGAGGTCATCACCACGATCGTCGGCACGGGCATGGGCTCGGCATCCGCCGTATTGACGATATGGCGCGCCAGATCGAATATGACTTCGAGCTGCTCGAGGTGCTGATAATCGGCAATGCCGTGTGAATCCAAATCGGGACTGCCTGCCGCCACCGTCATGCTCGTCGCGAGCCCCGCGGCATACGATCGAATGCCCATGGTCGCCAAGGCTTTTGCACTTTCGACGCTGCTGTTGCCCAACGCCGGAATGTCCAGGTTCGCCAAACCCGGCACGGCAGCTCGAGCTTTCTCCCACGCGGCGAGCGCGGCGGCATGCGAAGGCAACCCCATGCTCGCACGCAAACGTTGCAATCGCGCGGCTTGCGCCGCATGAATGCGCGCACGCGGACCATTGGCCAATAATTCCGTGGCCGTCACGGTCGATTGCATGGATTGCTGCGACCATAATCCGGTCGGTTCATTCGGATTACGCAATTGCGAAATCTTGGGCACGCCGATGTAATCGAGTCGCACGGGCGCGACAAGTCCTCCGCAATCGTCGTATCCGGAAATATCGACGAGCGGCATGACCTTGCCTTGGCCCAAAACGCCGGCCACCTGCCCCGCAAAGATGGGAAAACCCTCGAGCAAACTGCCGCTCATCCAATACCGAGTTCCCACGTCGTGGTTGTTCGTCGTCGTATCGACGCCATTGATGACCAGAAGCTGCGACCCGAATTCTTGAAAGAATGGATCGACCGGTCGAATGCCGGGATTTTGCGCGTCATAAGCGTCGACGTACGGAATCGAAGCGACTTGCTTCAATTGCGAAACGTCGAAAAACCCGCCGTTCGAGCTGACCCGCGGGCCGAATTTGGGATCGCAGAAGAGCATCTGATCCCAGCCTCCCGTGGCGAATAGCTGCACCCAAAACACCGGCGGTACCGCGCCTGGCGCAGCGTGGACTTCATCGCCACGCAAAGCGGCGAACAGGCCGGCGGCAACGGCTCCTTTGAGGAGGCCGCGGCGCGAACAAACCAATCGAGAATCGTCACGTTTCATGATGGCCTCCACTCTCATTGCTCGAACACGAATCGGTAATCCATGAGCATGTACGCGACGACCGCTTGCCACGCTCGAATGACGTATTGCGGATCCTCGGTGGTTCCGCCATTGACGATTTCTCCCGTCGCCAAGTTCATATCATTGGCGCAGGGTCTTTCGAGTGCCGCAGGCACTGAAGCCGCGACGCCGTCGTTGTGCGCGTCGACGAGCAATTGATACGTGGCCAGAATTTCGGGGTCGTTCGCCGCAAGACGCTCACCCAAGATCATTTCGTGCAAGTATCGAATGTTGTCGATGATCGGCGCTTGCTCGGGCGAAGCGGCGTTCCCATTCGGCACGAGCGACGGGGCGACGTGCGGGAATAGTTTTCGATTGGCAACGGGTTTGTCGAAGTCCCGCGTCACCGATTCGCAACTCGCGCCGAGCGCCATGTTCTCGACGATCGCCGCCGTCAAAGTGCTCGGCAATCGTGACCTGACCTTGACGCCGTCGAAGGATCCGTCGATGCCGCCATACAGCGTTTTCATTTCGGTGCGGAGCAACAAATACGCTTCGCCGCTGCCGTCATGCGGTCCAACCGGCTGATACCCCGAATTTTGCGGGACGTCCGCCAGGTGATGACGCCAGGTGATACCCGTAACGGACTGGATTTTCCGATTGAGTATTTCCGTCGTGGTGAGTTTTCCTCCGCCCAACCCCAGAAGCTCCATACGCGTCGGATCGTCCGCGCGGATGGCTCGAAACGCATCCGATTTCACGATGGCAATGACCAAGGGTTCGAGCATCAATCCACCGTCGGAGAACGTTTTGGCAAAACCGGCCAGTGCCGTTTGCTCGGCATTGTACGCAGCGTCGAGCGTCGCGAAATTCGGCATATTGGGATCGCTCGGCGCTTTGAGCAGCGGTCTGCCCATGAGCCCCACGTATACGTGCGAAACCATTGCCTCGACAAACCCAGGTTGGGTCACGATATACGCGGCGAGTTTTTCCAGGGCTTTGGGACGATCGGCGGCCGCGAGCACATTCGAATCGCCGGGAGCGACTCCGGGAGGAAAAACATGATCGGAGGGCGCCCAACCTTGGTCCGAGCACGCATTGTCTTTGGGCGAGCCTGGAGGTTGATAAAAGACGGCGGCGTCATAACCGCATTCGTCTTGATTCATGAACATGCCGGCCACAGGATCGAGTTTTTCGTGACAGCCGGTGCATTGCGGATTTTTCCGGGTGGGAAAATCGTTCAAGTCGACCGCGCTCGCATCGATGCGGGGAGCTTGTTGCATGATGTCGAAGTTGAGGAAGTATTTGTAGGTGAACCGAGCCCGTTTGCGATTGAAGTTCGTCGGGGAACTGGGGTATCGGAGCAGAAACGCGCTGGTCGTGAAAATGCCTGCGTATTCGCCGCTTCCCGCGGCTTCGTTGATGCCCGGGACGCTGGTGACCGGCACGTATTCCTGCGGATTCGGGATCATGTCGAAATTGGTTCCCGGAGCGAAACCTTTGTATGGGACCTTGAAGAACCGCGCGGAATATGCATTCAGCAAGCGATGTTTCGCCGTGAGAATGTCGCTCATGGGACGGTTTGCCCTGACCGCTTGCACGACGAATTCGACGGGCTCGCGCGCCAAAGCCTCGACCAAACGAATGCCTTCTCCATTGGGCCAACTGCGCGTGTCCCAATCGGCGCCACCCCAATGATCGACGCTGCCCGGCGGGTAATACTCGCCGGCCACGATGCTCGTACTGTTGATTGTATTGCCCGCCCGGAAACCATCGGTGAGCAATACGTCGGAGAATATTTCCCGCAATCGTTCTTCGAATGCGGGCTCCTTCATCTGCGCTTTGATGATGTCATCAAGCCCGGCCAAACCATCGGCATCGATCGCCGTGACTTCGGCCGGCGTCGACGGACGCCCCACGAGTTGCCACGAAGCTTTGCGCAAGGTGCCGTAAGCATCGGCAAAGGTGACGCCTTCCGTCACGGGTTTGGGACCGTCGCCGGGACAAATGACCGGATTTTTCAGGCGTTCGATGGTTTCTTCGAGAATGGTCTGTTTGTCACTACCGACCGGTATTTGCAATCCGCCGCCATGCGGAACGGCCATGGTGGGTTTGAGAACGAGCAGCGGTTTGCCGTCCTGCTCAAAAGCCATCATGTAGCGTACGGCTTGGACGTTTTGCGAAATGTAATCGGTGACCGCCGGGGTTTTCAGCGTAAACCGCGTGCCGCTCGCTTGTCCTCCGGCGACGTGGCATTGAGCGCACGCGCTGAAGACCTGCGGCCACGCGGTATCGCGAAAATAAACCTCGGTGCCGACGCACTTGACCGGAGCCGGCTTTGGGTCGCCGGAACAGCCGGCGACCAGCAACGCAACGACGGCGCTCGAGAATAGATAACGTGCACGGGGGTGAATCATGAAGGAGCCCTCCGACAATGAATATTCATCGTCCGAGCAATTCGACGCACAGTCAAGCAGAAAGAGCCGCCGCTTGGCGAGCTGCCGCGGAAGGCATATTGCGACGCGTTTGTCCTGGCGAATCCAATTTCAGCCGCAGCGATGGGACGATCTCCGATTCATCCGCAACGACGCGGGGATTTCAATGCACGGAGAAATCGCTCTTCGAGTATCGACAAGTCCAAATCAATCGTGCACAATGCGCTCTTTCTCGAGACCCGGAAATGACAGGTATCCCATGAAAACTCGCCTTTCTTGCTCGAATCTGCTTGCGTCGGCCGCCTTGTTCATCTCATTGCCCGCATACGCCGAGGCGCCTGCCACCGCGCCGGAACCTCCGGCGCGTAAGTGGACCTTGCAAGTCGATCCATTGACGACGGCGCTCGGATTCGTGCATGTGCAGGTCGAACGAGCGCTTCACCCGCATGTATCGGTGTACGCCGGTCCGAGTTTACGCCTTTTTAATGGTTTGATTTCGGAACCGAACGACAACTATGTGGGCCTGGGTGGCGAAATGGGCTTGCGCGTGTTTTTCCGACCAACCGCACCTCGTGGCTTTTGGATCCAAACCCGCGGCGTATTGGCGCATTTAACCAGCTACCGACGCACCGAGCCCGATGGCTCGCATCCGACGGACATCGGGGGTTATGTCAGTCTGCTCGGAGGGTATACGTGGATTTTCGATCGCGGATTCGTCATCTCGCTGGGCGCGGGCGTGCAGTACTTGCATTACACGGTGGACAATCAAGGCTCGAAAGGTATTTTGCCTGCTGCGCATACCACGCTTGGATATGCGTTTTAGCGCGCCTGCGCCATTTCGCGCCGATTTCGCCCCACGGTGCTACACGTCAATCTCGAATCAGGAGCTCGTGTTTGCCCGCCGATACGGGCGCACACAACAACAGCCCTTCACGTATTGATTCGACAACTCGATTGTCGACAGCCAAGACTTGCGACGCGGATCGAGCGGCAAGACAAACTCGAGTCGACTCGGAGACCTGGACTTGGGCGTGCACATCGCGGTTTGTCCAGGCGAGCATGGCATGACCGGCTGGATTGGCGGAATAAACGACCGCGCCTTTGATGGACAACGACGACGCGGCATGAACATTGGCGTTTGTCCATTGACCCGCCGTGCGTAGAAGCAGCGCGGCTCTTCCTTGAAAGGATACTTCGTCACCGGCCGAAATAACCGCCGCACCATCGGAAACGAGCGCGAGATCATCCATCGTTTCCGCATCGAATTTCACCGCCGACGCCGCGCCATTTCCACCCGTGATCGGCACGGGCGTAATCACGGCGGGGGATTCCTTTGTCGTCAGATTGCGCGGAAAGAGAACATTGAGCCATTGTGTCGTGTATCCCGAATACCGCGCCGTCGCGAACGGATGCGTAAAGACGGCGTTGCCATAAAAGTTCGTCGGGAACAACCCCTTCGCGAACGATGCGGGAGCCGGTGCAAAAACGGCGGACAATTCGATATCGTCACCTTTGTTTGATTTCGTCAGCCATTTGAGGCGATCCGAGCCGGCAGCGCCCAAATCGAGCGTCCCGACGGTCGAGCCGCAATCGACAACCCCGGGAGGAAGCGAAGGGGGTTGCGTTTTGATGCAGGATTTTGGAGCAGGTTCATTACCTTCATCCCCCGAGCTCACGTAGGTATCGGGATCCGGGCCCGCCGTTTCATCTCTGAGCGGTTCTGCCCAGCAAAGGTTGTCGGAATCGTTCGGACCACAGCTTTCACTGGCTCCGGATTGAGCCGCCTGGCACGTCGCATCCGTGTTCGACACGGGGCCGCCGAAATGCAGCTTCGCGTCGTAGGTATGCGCCGTTCCGCGGCTGCTGCTCACCATACCGTCGAAAACGACGACATATCGCCCGCGGGCCATCATGGCTGTCCGATAGGTGGATACGTCGGGCGAATTGTGATATTTTTGCAGCGTAATCATGGACGAACTCAGTTCGGGCGAGACAAACCCGGCGAGTAGAGTCACGGGATCTCGTGTTCTGGTGTAGCTGCCGAGAAGCCGCGCCGGTGTTTGATTATCATCGTCACAACCACGTTTATCGTCGACGATCACCAAATTATGGGCTTCGGGACTGCGGCTGATCTGCGAATGCGCCGTGCACCCGTTGTTCATGTTCACGCAGTAGTTTCGGCCGTCTCCGGGATCGATGAGCAAATACCGATCTTTGGCATAAAGTATGAAACTCGTTTGATCGGGTTGCCCGTGGGCGGAGGCTTCGGGCCAATATTCGCTTTGCATGAGGAAATACAGCGAATCGTAATTCCAACCATTACGAAACGAAGTCCAGTCGGGCGTGACGAGCGACAAGTACGTCGGTTCGTCTTTGGGGATCTGCGAGTCGACATAGAGAAACGAAAAACCAGGAATGACTTGGTTGATGGCTCCGGAGCCCTCTTGCCAGGCGAAAAACCATTGCATTTGCTCATTGCCTGGAGGGACTATACCAGGCGCGGAGATGTTAGCCAGGGTAAAACCATTTCGCCACCCTGTGGTCACGGTCGCCGAATTTTTATCCGGCATTGACAACGCGGCATTGCGTTCGAACATGAAGGCCAGACGATTGTCGCCATTCCAACCGGGCAGCGTGTTTTTCCCATTGATGTAGTCACGACCATGAACGCGGTTGAGCACGTACAGGTACGGGAGCATAATCACGAAGGCATCGTTTTGATAACTCGGGCCTTCGTTCATCGTGCCTTGTTCGGTCACCAGCGAGGCGACATATTTATTGAACAGCGGCCTCAATTTGCTGCCGTCGGTGAAAAAGCTCTCTTCGATTTTCTTGGCCCATAGCGCGGTCATTTCGTGATGGTCGAGGGCAATCGCGAGCGTGGCTGCGCCGCTTCCCACGCGTAAACGAATGTTGGTCACGATTGCAGTATTGAATGGATTGACGAATTGAGCCATCGTATCGCGCACCATGCGCGTGAGCGCCGCGACGATTGTGCGGTCTTGCTGCGCCGTGAGGTATGGTTGCACCATATCGTACGCAAATGCGTACCCTTGGAGATCGCCCCCCCAATACCATGCCGCCCCGGTGTTCCTTTGCCAATTCTGCTCGTATTTGCCCGCATTCGAGAGCAATTCGACGGCTTTTTGCACATAATCCGAATTGGGTTTGATGGTATTGGCCAGGGCCAAATTAAAGGCATAACCCGATTGACATGCTTCATTCGTCGCGCCGTTGGCCCACGGACATGTCAGTCCCGGAGGAACCGTCGATGTCGAAGGACAGGGAGAATTCGCTTGTCCGGGCGTGAATTTGAGTCCGCACTGAGCATTGGCCTCGACCGCAGCCATCCAACGAATGTAGGGCCTGTGCAGCGCGCGTTCACGTAGGCTTGGAATGTCGGCCTTGTCAAACGCCAAGTAAGGGTGTTCGCGATGCGTACAACCCGTGGCAAGAGAGAACAATCCGGCGAGTAATGAAATGGACAGAACAGTGCGCATGGATGTTTGGAAAGGACGCTACATGGCGCATGGTGAGAAAGCAAGAGGTTTGACCACGTCTGCGTTGGTCGAAGAAAACGTGATGGACTCTTGAACCGCGGCCCCTATACAGAGAATAGGCGATCGCCGTGTCGCGAAGATGTTGATAAGCTCGACGCTTCATCTGAAATTTGGTTCCGTGCGCACACAAAAGACAAACCCAATACACACGCTTTCAGTGTTTCACGTCGAGAATCGGACGTGCCGGAACGCCGAACCACGAATGGCCCGGAGCATCGTGCAGTTCTTCCACGACCACGGGACTCCTTGATTCATACCGGCCCAGCGCCGCTGCGCATTGACGAGCATTCTCGTCGAAATACTTCGATCGTATGGCCCGCTCGACGCAAACCTTGAACGCCTCTTTCGCGTTATTGGGCCAGGGCGACGGCCCTACGAGTGCGGCATAACTTTGTCGTAAATCTTCGTACGTGATACCCGTGCGTCCGGCAATGGGCCCCGAGAGCCTCGGAATATTTTCGACATCTTTTGCGAATTGGGCCCAAAGATTGCCAACTCGGTGCGCGGCGGCAATGGCCCAACGTGGAGGTGCCACCGGCTCGATTAGCAGCACTTTCTCGTATGCGTCACGGGCATGTTCAATCGCCCGGAGCTTGGCGATTTCTATTTTTCGATGCTCGAGAATGTATCGATTCACGGACTTTTCGACCATCGGTCCGCGATACGCGGGAAATTGAACCTCGTCGACTGCTTTCTCGGCACGTTTGGCGAAATAGAACTCGGCTTCCCCCACGGCATCCAGCATCGTTTCCATTTGTTGAAGGTACAGGTTCTTCACGTCGAGCGTTTTGACGTCGGGCGGAGCCGCCTTCCACAATTGCCGCACGACACCGTATTCGGCAAACGCTTTTTCGTTTCGACCTCGAGCTACGGCGATTCGCGCCAACGTTGCGTGATAATTGATTTTCACGTCAATCTCCGTAGCCGCCGCGAACATCGATTTTTTCTGCTCGAGCCATTGGTCGGCATCCGCCCAGTTCCCCAACCGCACCGAGTATTCGGCGATGCTCGAGGCCGTCCGTTCCATTTCGCCATACCCAAGCAGCCCCTGTGCGTGCGTGAGCGCAATCATGGCCCGTCGCGCAGCAGGTTCGTCGCCCAGCAAAAGGCGCAACTTGACGGCTTGTTTCAAGGCATGCGATTGATAAGTGAACGGAAATGTTTCTCGAGCACAACGTTCGTACCAACGAATCGCTTCGTCAAAATCGAGAAATGACTCGGCCAGATCGTCCGCCCCTTGGCAGAGCGCGAATTGCGCGGTCCTCGTCTCGGTCATTCCATATTGCGGATCGACGAGAATGCGCCGAACATCCATGGCGCGTCCCATTTGGTGGGCAGCTCGAAAATAGTCTACCGCGGAACCAAGAAGCACGGCCATCCGCGGACACGATGGGCTTTTTGCAGCACAAAGCGGTTCGCCGATATCGTGCCAGAGCTTGACGAGAGATTCGGCTTCCCGCACTGCGAATGCTCGATATTCCTCCGGCGAATGAGCCTCGGGCGATGATGTCGGCCATTCCGCATATCGTGTGACGTCCAATTGAATCTGCATCAATGTGCCGCACGGTTCGGGATGTTTCGGTATATCGTCCGAACGGCAATACCCGGCGACGAGCTCCGGAATAGCCTTGGTGAGCTGATCGTATATTTCAACGGGCGGATTTTCGGCGTATTGAAGCGCAGTGAGCGTATCGATATAGAGCCGTACGGCATCACGTCCGGTATCGGTCGCCGGTACCTGCAAAGCAATCTCGAGCGTTACCGCAGTTAATTCGCGCCAATAGGTGGGATTTGCGTTTGCGCGCTCGACGAGCGCCTCTCGTTTGGGCTTGTCCGCGCGGGCGACCGGTGTGCAGAAAACAGCGACCAAGACCGCGAAGCACGTCGTGATCCAACGGGGAAACGAATTCGCCATGAGGCTTGAACGAATGACCGATTCAATCCTTGGGAACAATGTGCGTCATCGAGTCCGCGGAATTTCGTGCTCGACGTCGCATTCGTCGCCGAATTACTCCACCTGGAATCGATACGCGTAATTGCATAACACACGCGCCGGTTTGCCATCCGTCGTGGTCATCGGAGTCAATTTCGACTTATTCAAATGATCCATCATGGCTTTTTCGAACATCGGATGCGACACGACCAATCTGCACGACGATAAGGAGCCGTTCGTCTCGAGAATGCATTGCGCAATAATCCTCGTTTCGACTTTGGCATCCTTCGCGGCTTGAGGATACTGCGGCGCGCCCGGATGTGGACAACGCGTTTGAACAAGCAATGGATTGCCCACTCGATATACATCACCGGGCAAATCCGGGCCGAGTTTTGCGCTCCCAACGCCACCCGGCACGCCACCTTGGACGCCACCGACCACGCCTCCCGGCACGCCGACGACGACGCCGCCATAGACCCCACCTTCGACGCCGCCTTCAATCCCCCCGGCTTCATCCGATTCTTCAGCGTCGTTTTTCGCGACAATCGGCGGTGGCGCCGTCTCGGCCGGCTCGGTTGCTGCGGAATCCGCCTGGTTTGTCGCGGACGCATTATTTTGAACCGGAGCGTCGGTGTGAACGATCGTTGGTTTGGGCGCGGAAGAACAGCCGGCAAGCGCCAGGATTGTCAAGACAACCGATGCCGAAAACCATTTCGTCATGCGCAATGTTCACCACGGCGGAAAGCCGAACGCGAGGATACTGCAAATACGACGTTTATTCGCCTCGCACCGAAGCGTAAAGAGCCGTCACGAATTTGTAATCGCCAGCGGCGAATGACGGCGATTATTTTCCGCCGGCGCCGGCCATTCCGCCTTGAGCTCCACCGGCACCGCCCATTCCGCCTTGAGCTCCACCGGCTCCACCCGTACCGGCTTCGCCGCCCGCGCCGCCGGTCACCGCGACACCATACACCGGCTCCGGCACGGGCTCCTCGCAACCGGCCGCCGACAAAACCGCGCTCAAGCCCAAGGCTACGGCCGTCGCACTTCGTGAAAGGAGGCGATTGCCATCCACTTGTAAACGAGCACCACAATGCGGACAAACCGCTTCGGTGGCTCGAGCATGACATTCACACGAGGGACAGCTGATAAGTTGAGGCGCCATGAAATTCATCATCATCGCAACAGGACCGATTCGTCAAGCAAAAAATTTCACGACATTTTGTTGGGAAACCAGTATCGTCACGTCATGACCGAAGAATGGCAAAGCTCCCAGGCACCTCGCGCGCGACGTCCCGACGATGGTTCGGCCCCCAAACCTTTGTATGCCGTTTGGGAACTGACGATGAAATGCGATCAGCCTTGTCAGCATTGCGGTTCACGCGCGGGCCGAGCGCGCCCGGTCGAGCTTTCGACGGATGAAGTGTTGAGCGTTGCGGAGGGATTGGCGCGCCTTGGTTGTCGCGAAGTGGCCTTGATCGGCGGCGAAGCGTATTTGCGCAACGATATTTTGACGATTGTGCGTTTTTTGGCCGATCAGGGTATTCGCGTCAGTATGCAAACGGGCGGTCGCGCGATGACGCTCGAACGAGCCCAAAGTCTAAAAGCCGCGGGATTGTGGTCCGTTGGCGTTTCCATCGATGGACTGGCGGACACGCATGATGTTTTGCGAGGCAATCAAGGCAGCTATGCGGCAGCCATGCGAGCGCTCGAAGCAGCGGCGGCCGCGCGCCTCGTGATCGCGGCGAATACGCAAGTCAATCGATTGAATCGCCATCAATTGACCGAATTGGCCGACGAGCTAAGCAAACGTGGCGTCACGGCTTGGCAAGTGCAAATCACGGTGCCCATGGGTCGAGCCGCCGATCGGCCCGACTGGATCCTGGAACCGTGGGAAATCGTTCCGGTGATAGATATGCTGGCCGCCATTCAAAACCGAGCCATTACGAAATGGCGGTACGAACTCGGCCCGTCGTTCGATGTCATTGCCGCAAACAACCTCGGGTATTATGGCCCGCACGAAATGCTCTTGCGTTCTCATCCGGGAGGCGCCCAAGCCCATTGGGCCGGATGTCGCGCCGGAATCAATACGATCGGCATTGAATCGGACGGCACGGTGAAAGCTTGTCCGTCGTTGCCCACTGCGCCTTATGTCGGAGGAAACGTTCGCGATACCGCGTTGGCGGATATTTGGCTGAACAGTGAAGCCATGCGTTTCAACCGCGAACTGTCTACCGATGAATTGTGGGGTTTTTGCAAAACGTGTTATTACGCGGAAAACTGCCGTGGAGGTTGTTCCTGGACGGCGCATTGTACGCTCGGACGTCGCGGCAACAATCCGTTTTGTTATCACCGTGTGACAACGTTGGAAAAGCAAGGTATCCGCGAACGTTTGGAGCTTGTGGAACGAGCGCCCAACGAGCCCTACGATTTCGGCTATTTCAAATTGGTGGAGGAACCGTTTGTCAAGGACAAAAAAGGTTTGGCCGAATCGAGCGCTGCGACGCGCGTGCGCCTGCCCGTGGTCGGGTGATCTTCAGGAACAAATATCGACAGGCGCCGTCGGTTTTTCCCGCGTTCCATTTCGACGCACCATTCGACGAGCGCATCACTCGTCGTCTTCGTCGTCCTCGTCCTGCTGCTTTCCGTCGTTGTCCAGCTCCGCGATGATGTCCTCGAGCGAGCTCTTGCGCGTCCACGACGTGACGCGCTGGGGTTTTCGCGACCAACCGATGCCCAAGGCATTTTGATAACGACAGATGCCGTATCGAGCCAGCATGAGGTCCAAATACACCGAAAAGGAACAAAAATCCGAGGCCTCCATATCGGCGCCATGATCGGTCGAGACCACCATCACCGGGTCGGGACCGAAAATCATATCGCCATGGCGGTATTTGGAAAAATTGTCGATACAAACCGCCTCGACATCGGGTTTTGGATCCAAATCCTCGCCGAAGAGAATCTCGTAATGGTCGGAGCCGATTTCATTGACGTGGGACTCTTCGATCCAATGCGACGACATGGCTTCGCCGATCGAGAGCATGTTGATACATCCCGGCGGAGCCCCGTAATCGGGATAGCTGAACGGATCCGGACGATCGTCATATTCGACACCGCGAAGACCCCACAGCAAAAAGATACCGTTGTGCGCGCGGTAAAACTCACGCACATCGGCGGGAAGGCGCATACCGACGGCTTCTTCGGCAGCGGCGATGTCGTCTTTTCCGGCCGGAGGTTGCACGACGAAATCGTAGACCTCGATCCGCGGGTGCGCGCGAAGCTCGGCGACCATTGATTCCAAACGTTTACGAAAGGGCTTGGACATGGTTTGCTCTCGTAACACGGAGTGTCGGGCGAATTCAAGGGCGTTCGCCAAAAGTCAACCGATCACTTGGCCCGGATATTCGCGCCCCCCGTCGAACCGGCATTGACGTCGAACTTCCAAATGTGGCATTCTCCCGGTGCGCAGACGCAATGCGCGCTTATCCACTCCGTTCGCCGCGTTCGCAACGCCCCGTGAGGAATCGCATGTCCGCATTACGACGAATCGGTTTCGGCTTCCTTCTTTCGGCTTGTTTGCTGCCCTCGTGCGGTGATCCTCCGGAAGACCCGGGCATTCAAGTCGACATTGGTGACGACGTGTATACGCTGCACGTGAATCGTGACGGTGTTTCACTTGGACGAACCGGCGAAACTCCGCCGCTTTTGGTGCTTCCTTCGAGCGGTTTTTTGCTGGGTACGGTCACGGCGGTCGACGACAAGGTCAATTACGATCCTTATGCGTACGAAGTGACGCCTGCGTACGTTGCCGATGGTTTGGCGTATTCGGCGCCGACGACATTCGAGCCGCAACCATCGCCGGATGGCAAACACGTCGACGTGCTGCTTTCGTACAAGAATGGGGCGCGGGCGCAAGTGACGTTCGAGCGGACGGATTCGGGGCGGTTTGCGGCAAATTGGAAATTGCTGACGACCGACGATCAAGTCGCATTTTTCCGGCTCGGCGCGGTCGTGGACAAGGTCGAAGGGCTTTATGGCCTCGGCGCGTATTTCGACGACGTGAATCATCGCGGCAAGTTGCGAGCGATGCAGATCGAAATCGATGGAGCGATCGAAAGCGGGTACAACGAAGCGCATGCGCCGATTCCCTTGCTCGTGGGCACGCGCGGGTGGGGGCTTTTCGTGGCTTCGCACAGACCGGGCAGTTTTGCCGTCGCGACGACGAAGCCCGATTGGATCGAATCGACGTGGGGTACGGGAACGGCGTCGGTCACCGAGGGGCTCGCATTTCATCTTTTTGCGGCACAACATCCGCTCGACATTACGCGCCATTATTACGAGGTCACGGGATATCCGAAATTACCCGCACGCTGGGCGCTCGGGCCGTGGGTTTGGCGTGACGAAAATGATGATCAAGCTCAGGTCGAAAACGACATCGCCAAAATTCGGGAGCTGGATCTGGCGACGACGGGGTATTGGATCGATCGACCTTATGCCACCGAGGTCAATACCTTCGATTTCAATCCCGTGCAATTCCCCGATCCCACGGCCATGATCACCAAGATTCACGACCTCGGTTTTCGCACGGCTTTGTGGCATACTCCTTATTTGGACAGCAAGGCGGCGGCGACGAAATCACTGATCGATGAAGCCACGCAAAAAGGGTATTATCCTCTGCAAACGGGCTTGTTGCTCAACAAATGGGGAACGCCCATCGATTTCACGGTTCCCGAGGCGATGCAATGGTGGCAATCGCATCTCGAGAACTACAAAAATATGGGCATCGAAGGCTACAAACTCGATTATGGCGAAGACATCGTCGTCGGCGTGTCGAGTAATCGCCTCAGCATTTGGCGATTCCACGACGGAACCGACGAACGCACGCGCCATGATACGTATACGGATCTTTACCATCAGACTTATGCCAAAATGCTCCCGCCCGACGGAGGGTTTTTGCTCGTGCGGCACGGCGTGTACGGAGATCAAAAAAATGGCGTCATTTTCTGGCCCGGAGACGCCGATGCGGGATTTGCCTTGCATCGAGACAAAGTGACCACGCCCGACGGAGAAAGTTATGTCGCCGTGGGGGGATTGCCCGCAACCGTTGCGTATGGTTTGAACTTGGCCGTGTCCGGATATCCGTTTTACGGGTCCGATACGGGCGGATATCGCCACACGCCGCCGACGGTCGAAAACTTCATCCGCTGGTTCGAGCAAACCTCGTTATCGTCGGTCATGCAAATCGGCACGAGCGTCAATACGGTGGCTTGGGAATTCTTTAATGCCGCAAACGATCCCGACGGCTCGAAGCTGGACCTGTATCGCCGATACACGCGCCTGCATTTGCGCCTCTTCCCGTACGAATGGACATACGCCCAGCGCATTGCAATGGATGGCCGCACGATTACGCGTCCGCTGGGGCTTGCTTATCCGGAGCTGGGTGTGCACCCGATGGATACGTATATGTTCGGAGATGATTTGCTCGTCGCGCCGGTCGTTACGGAAGGCGCAACGACGCGATCCATTCCATTCCCGCCGGGCACGTGGATTGATTGGTGGGATGGTTCGGTGCATGCGGGAGGAAAAACCGAAGACGTCGCGGCGCCGCTGGAAAAGCTGCCCTTGTTCGTGCGTGAAGGCGCGATCATTCCCATGCTTCGCGACACGATCGACACGTTGTCGCCGACGAAAGTGCCGGCCGAGGTCGATTCTTATGCAACGACACCGGGCGTTTTGTGGGCGCGCGTGGCGGCGGGCGCGAAAACATCGTTTTCGGTTTTCGACGGCGCGGAAATCACGCAGGAAAGGTCCGGAAAAACCATTACGTTGCTGACGAAAGACGGCACCGAATTCAAAGAAGGCGTGCTTTTCGAGGTGATTGCGGCGGGCGCAAAACCCGCTTCCGTTGACGATTCCGGCACTGCGCTGACCGAAGTTGCGTCGCTCGATGCATTAAAAGCGGCGCCTTCGGGGTGGACGCACGTGACCGGCACGGGAGGAACGATTTACGTGAAAGTCCCGGCGGGCATGCATAACGTAACGGTGAATCTGCCTTGAACGTATCGGCCGACCTGCCCATGGCAAGCGATTACGGCGTATTCTGCGTTTTCTTTGCCACGGGGCGATCCGGAATGATGACGTGAATCTCCGCTTCGCTCAGGCCATCGATCTTGTATAGTCGCTTCAAATTCGCCAATTCGAATTGGACCACGCGCGCCATGGCCGTCAGGGTTCGTTCGAGCAACATCACATTCGCCGTAGGTGCCGCAGCCGCGTCGATATCAGCCTTGAGATCTGCCGCCGCGTGGCGAATACGTTGCGCGTACTGCTGTGCTTGCACCGACGTCAATTTCGGATGAATTGACTTTTCGTACAGTTTGGCCAGCAGCTCCATGCGTGTCGGTTGGCCGGGCAAATCGCCGTCCGTATAATATCCGGCACCACCGGGGTACATCAGCGTCAGAAATCGATCATTCGCCGGACGACCGATATCGTTCCACGTATCATCATACGTGCGATCAAGAAGCGCATCAGCTCGATCGTTCTCCGCAGCCAGCGCCGCCTTCAACGTCGCCAATTCGGCCGCAGCTGTTGCCAACTCCTGCTCCGTTGCCTCCACAAGCGCCATAGCGGGCCCCAAACCGATCTCCGCTCGCTCTTGTAAGCCACCTCCGCGTGCACGCGCATTCGTCAAAGATGTCCGACCATCCTTGAAGATCTCTTCACGCGCCGCGCTACTGCGAATCACGTCACCCATGATACCTTTCTCCTTCCAAACCGATGTTATCCACCCCGCGGGTCGACCGTCAAGCGTTTGTTGCAGCTACGTGATTTGCCTTGTTTGATGCGCGTCTCAACATCCTGCCGCCACCTTGCAGACACGTCGATTCGCTTTTGTCGTGGCGGATTTCCACCCCAAAGCCACTGTGCACACGTGTAAGGTGCAAACAAGTTGACGCACCTGGCGCCTCGTGATGTTCTCGACGTATGTTGACCTCATTGCGCCGTTTCATTGTGCCTTTATTGACCGCAACTACCATGCTCGGCTGCTCCATGACGCTCCGTGATCTGCACGCGCTCAATCCGGGGGTGCCGACGCTGGAAGTACCCTGTCGCCCGAGCCA
>CAYSYX010000154.1:0-8051 GCA_964435055.1 uncultured Polyangium sp.
GCTATAGCCTTCTGATACCTGTTTGGTTTGGCCACGTAGTGGACAAACCAATAAACGGCAAAATCGGCCATTGCCTGTTGAAACCTATTTGGTTTGGCCACGTAGTGGACAAACCAATACAAGGGTCAAGGGGCTGGCCCCTTGCGCGGGTGCAGGGGCGCGGAGCCCCTGCTGGGTCTGGGCGAAGCCCAGTGCAACGGCAAGGGCAATGGTTACGGTGTTTTGGCTTTGAGGTGACTGCGCACGATACGCGGAGCGTCTTGCGACACGTCGGTGCGCGATATCGTCACATCGCGCAGCGCGGGCGTATTGGCGCGCTTGGCGAGGAGCTGTTCGATGAACGTTTTGAGCTGCGTATCGTCGCTCGTCGTGATGGATTGCCAGCCGCGCACCACGGCTTTGCCACACGGCTCTTTGGCGCCGGCTTTTTCGGGGGGACAAACCAGCACGATACAATGGGAAAAATGTTCGATGCAGGCTCGATGCAAGGTGGAATCGTCGATGGTTTCTCCGTTGGGAAGAACCAGCGGGATTGGTTTTTGTTGTCCCGTCGAGTCCGTCGTGTAAAACACGAACGTAATGGGATTATGCGTCAATCGACCTTTGAGCCAACGAATCGGATCGAGGATGGGTTGGCCATCATCGGGGACGGGTTGAAGCGACAGAAAGGCTTTGTCATCGCCGGGTTTGGCGGGACGCCCCAAAACGGCTTGCAGCGCTTTGGGTGATGACGGCATCACGGGCAGCAGCGCCGGTTGTGACAAACGGCTGCGAGCGCGAAGCAGCGGCAACGTGCTGACTTTCGCGCTCACGCTGGGGCCGTCGTCATTTCCGCGTCCCGTGCCGCCGATGCTGCCATTGGTTACGCCCGGCGTTGGTGGCGTCGAATCGTCGGTGTCATCTGTCGGCAGATTGGAAACGACTTCGAGCGAAAAATCGACGACGTCGCCCAGGTGGGATTCCGACGACTTGGCTCCGGCCATGGCCGCTTCTTCGGCCAAACTCCCCGCGACATCGCCATGCGGCGCCAATTTTGAACCATTACGCAGACCGTCTTCGGCAAGAGGCGCATATTTGCCCGCGCGCAGACCATCGTCCGCGAGCGACCCTAATTTGCTGCCTCCACGCAAGCCGTCATCCGCGAGCGCTCCTACTTTGGCGCCACCGCGTAATGCATCGTCGCTCAGCGATGCGCCTTTGATCGCGACGCGTCCGCAATCATCGGCGGTTCGGGCAAATAACGCTCCAAGGCCGGCGAGTGCCACGGCAAGGTGCCCGCCGATTGACTTTTTGCCACTCGATTCGTGTTCGGATTCGTCGCTCATGCTTACCTCCCCTCAATACGTCCTTCGACACTTGGTAAGGCGGTCGAATCGTACGTCTTGCCAACCTCCATGCCTTCGGCTCGTTCCGCGTCGAGCATGATGTCGAACGTGGCGACTTTGTTCTTCTCCCCTTTGAACTCGTAATCCCACGAGCACGAAATAAAGGGTGACCATGACAAACCATGTCGCTGCGGGTTCGTGTAGCTCAGAAGCTCGGGCGGGTATGGAATGCCGTCTGTCACGTGAAACCCTTCGACATGATGGAGCACGCGGCGCAAGGTGTCCTCGTACGGTTGCAACGGAATGGGACCGTCGATGTATTCCACGCGCAAACGAACGGAAGCCACGGCGCCTTTTCCGCAACGGAAATACGAATTGAAATCGGCGACGCCGGCTTTGCGATATCCCAGCGCGCTCATTACCGACGCCGCGACTTTTTCCGACAAAGTATCCGTCGAGCGGCACGTCTTTTCAATCAGCGCAGTTTTCTCCGCAGCCGAGAGCCCCTTGGCGTCTTTCGTCATTCCCAAGGCCCGCAGCACTTTGTCGCGCACTTGGTCCGTCCACGAAGCGATCACGGCCGTACGCATGTCTTCCGCCGACCGAGTCGTCAGCGATTCGACCGTCACTTCGAAGGTTTTTCTGGGCGGAACCGGAGTGGCCAGACGTTTGACCACTTCCGCCGTGTCCGGATGATCATCCGCATACGCCCACGTATGCGCAAACCCGCGGTCGATCAGTTTTTCCAACAGCTCCGTGAATGACTTGCCCCGATATTTGACAAATCCATCGTTGTCCCAATGGTGAAACGACGCGTTTTCGCCTTCACCTTTCATGATGAGGCCCCAAGCGCCATCATCCCCAAAAAAGAAGAGCACCTGCGTGTCCGGATCGATTTCGCCGTCTTGAAAGAAATAATTCGGGTATCGCTTCGCCGCTTGATGCGGTACGCGATATATATTGCGATACGTATCGATCATTTTGCGCCCGTCTTCCTCGAGCGCAATGAATTCAAGGCTATTCCAACTGTCCGGAACGCCCGCGAAGCTATAACAAAACTTCAGTCCGTTGACGGCCTGATAAAATGCGTACATATCCGCAGGCAGCTTGCTTTGCCACTTGTTGATGCGTTTACCTCCCGGCCGAGACGAACTCTGTAACTGCACGATGACGTCGCTACGTTGCGAGATTTGGCCGATTCGGACGAGAAGTTTTTGAGCCAGGGTGAGGTCGGACATGGGTGCCCGGGCATCTTACCAAAGATCTCGAGCCCGCGTCTACCCCGAATGCACGTCATTTTCCGGCCATCCATCGGCGCGCGGAATCGGTTTGCGTCTTGTTCGGGCGCGGATTCGACCGCCGGAACTTTCTCTCCCCGATCCTCGCAAATCGCGTTAGGGTGTGCCGCTCCCCATCGAGAAAACTCCTATGCCGACATTCGAAGAAATCTACGCCGCCCACGCCGACGATTACGACAAACTCGTGGAACGGGAAGATCGCAATCACCAAGTCCTGGCTGCCATTCAAAAAATCCACCCGCTCGATGCGGCGAACGTGATTGAATTGGGCGCGGGCACCGGCCGCATTACGCGGCAAATCGCGCCGTTTGTCAAGACCATTCGCGCTTTCGATGGATCGGCGCACATGCTTGGCGTCGCGCGTATGCGCCTCGAAAAACAGAACTGCACGAATTGGTCGCTCGAAGTCGCCGACAACGCGTCTTTGCCCGCCACCGATGCGAGTGCCGATGTATCGATTGCGGGTTGGTCCTTTGGGCATCAAACAGCATGGGCGAATGATTGGCGACAAGCCATCGGCGCCGCCGTGAATGAAATGCTGCGCGTATTGCGTCCCGGAGGTACCGCCATCATTCTCGAAACGCTGGGTACCGGGGTGAGTGACCCTGCGCCGCCGAACGAAACACTTGCCGCGTATTATGAATGGCTGGAGCAGGAGCGCGGTTTTCAGAAAACCTGGATTCGCACCGACTACGAATTCGCGTCGCTCGATGAAGCCGTGCGATTATTTCGCTTCTTTTTCGGTGATTCCCGCGCGCAACGGGTTTTGGATCAGGGGTCGGTCATCGTCCCCGAATGCACGGGCGTTTGGTATTACAAACGCCCGTCGACGTGAAGCACGCTGTTAAGGCTTGACAAACTTGAGCACGAACCGATCGCTCGTGCCGCGTTTTTCAGCGGCTGCGCGAGGTGATGCATTCCAATCCCGCGTGTCGGCGGCGTTTTTCATGAAATCCGCAGCCGCCGCCAACTTGAAGCCCGCTTTTTCCACTTCTTCCCGAACGACTTTTTCTTCGATTCGGTGCAAGGTCTGCGCTTCCGTCGTTCCCGTGCCATCACGGCCGCTGTGATCGATGATGCCGTAAACACCACCCGATTTCAGCGCCGCAAAGATCGACCGATTCATCTTCTCCCGATCCGTTTTTTGCCAAACCGTATCGTGGTAAAACAGCACCATGATCACCGCGTCCAAATCGCGCACTTCCGGCGGCAATGGCTCGTCGAATTCCCGATTGACACGAATCACGTTTTTGTTGACCGGTTTGGCCAGGCGATCGGTCCAGCCTTTCTCCGCAAATTTTTCCAAGACAAACTTGTTGTTTTGCCCGTACACTTTGCCGTTTGGTCCCACCGTGCGGGCCAGAAGCTCCGTCGTGTAGCCGAATCCCGCCGCCAAATCGGCCACGTTCATGCCGGATTTGATGCCGAAAAATGCCAGCGTCTTGTCCGGATATCGTCCGGCATCGAGCGCCTTGTCGTCGTCGCTTCTGTCCGCCGCTGCCACGATTGCCGCAATTTCGGCGGGCACTTGAAGGTTCGACGAAGCATCGGTTGCGGCCGGTTTTTCCGATGCTTTGGTCGCGGCCGGTTTGTCGGCAGTCGCCGCGCCCGGAGGCGGCGTGGAACCGCAGGCCAAAAGACCCGCTACGCACGAAAAGATCGCAAAGGTTTGGAGAAAACGCATGCCGGCGACTTTATCGTATAAGCTGCCAAAATCAAGCGATTTTTCGTTGCCGCAAAAAACGTGGATCAACGCATCGCCAGGATCCCGGCAATGACGACGAGCACGACAACCACAATGCCCACGACAAACGTTTTGTTGGACGAACTCGGTGCCGCGGCCGGCTGAGGTCCCGCGATGAGCGTCGGCGCGATTGTTTCCGGCGTATTCACATTTTGCATCGCGCCCCGAGCATCGACCACCGTATTCGCGTCCACGGGTACGACGCGACGAACCTGCTCGGGCACGCCCACCACCATTTCGTCGCGGATTTTCGTGCCTTCCGGCAGGAGCGCAACGAGCGCCGCATGCAAAGCATTGGCGTCGGCATATCGATCGTCGACGTTTTTCGCTCGAGCTTTGTCCACCACCGCCGCGATATTTTCCGGGACCCACGGAGCCAGTTGTCGGATGGGAACCGTCGGCGCATTCGACAATGTATGGAGCAATTGCGCCACCGATTTGATATTCGTATAAGGGGGCGACCCCGCAAGCATTGCAAAAAGCGTCACGCCGAGCGCGTACACATCACAACGCGTATCGACATGTTTTGCGCCGCGAATTTGCTCCGGCGCCATGAAAAGCGGCGTTCCAATCACTTGCCCCGTTTGCGTCATCGGCGTCGCCGGCACCGTCAAGCTCCCCGACATGGGCCCCGCTTCGCGAATCTTGGCAATGCCGAAATCCAACACTTTGACGACGATTTCATCATCGACTCGGGCCAAAAACAAATTATCCGGCTTGATGTCCCGATGCACCACGCCCGCCGCATGCGCCGCGGCCACCCCGGCGCTCGCTTGCGCAGCAATGCGTAACGCGACGTTGGGTTCAATCGCGCCGAGCCGAGAAATCAAGCCGCTCACGGATTCCCCTTCGAGCAGTTCCATCACGTGAAACGGCACATTCGTTTGGGGATCCCGCGCCAACTCATACACCGTCACTACATGCGGTGAATCGAGTTTCCCCGTAATTCGTGCCTCCTGAGTAAACCGCGCCAGCCCTGGATCATCCGCGGCAAACTCCTGCGCATGCATCCACTTGAGCGCGACGTGATGACCCGTCGGAACATCGATCGCTTCATAAACCGATCCCATTCCGCCGTGCCCAATCAGGCGAACCACTTCGTACTTGTCGAGAATCTTTTGGCCTATCAAGCTCGCCGACACTAACGCAATCGCCCTTGTCTTGGCAACTGGTTCGTCCAAGCCATCGAAAAGTTTTCCTCACGCCCGCTGTGGAATCGGGTATCGTTACGCGGCCCGAGTACAAACTTCACGAGCTTCGAATGTCCACTGAGGAAGTCAAACCCATCCTACGCGTCTCGTTGCCGTCCCTGGGTGACATGGAACCGGCGCCGATGTCTCGTCGTCGCGTTCCGCCCGCGCTCGCAGGTCGTTATGAGGACATACGATTTTTGGGTGAAGGCGGCATGGGCACCGTCTATCGCGCTCGTGATCCACGCCTCGGACGCGTCGTCGCCGTCAAACTTCTCAAAGGGGACAATGCGGATCTCTGGCAAAGGTTTGTCGCGGAAGCTCGGGCGCAAGCGAGCATTCAACACGAAAATGTTTGCCATATTTATGATGCGGGTGAATTCGACGGCGAACCGTTCATCGCGATGCAATACATCGACGGCGAACCGCTCTCGAAATTGAAAGACAAACTCACGCTCGAACAATTGATCCGCATGATGCGGCAAATTTCATTGGCCGTCCACGAAGCGCATCGTCTGGGTATCATTCATCGCGATATCAAACCCGGCAATGTTCTCTGTGAAAAACTCCCGGACGGCACGTACAAGCCCTACATCATGGATTTTGGTTTGGCGCGTGAGGTCGAAGGAAAAGGACAAACCCAAACGGGCGCCGTCATCGGCACACCCGCGTATATGCCGCCCGAACAAGCCAAAGGCGACGTTCGCGCCATGGATCGACGCTCCGACGTGTATTCGCTCGGAGCCACCTTGTACGACGTCATCGCCGGTCGTCCCCCGTTTGTCGCGGAGAATTCCTGGTCGCTGCTGATGGCCGTCGCGTATGAAGAACCCCCGGCCCTCGGTAAAGTCAAAATCGGCGTTCCCATTGACCTCGAAACGATCGTAACCAAAGCTATCGAGCGCGAACCCGGGCGTCGTTATGAATCCGCGAAGGCTCTGGCGGAGGACTTGCAGCGTTATTTGGACGGCGATCCCATATTGGCGCGGCGTTCGTCATTGGGATACGTCGTTTGGAAAAAGGCCAAGAAAAACAAATGGCTTACCGCATTGGCCGTGACGCTCCTCGCGAGCGCGGTCGTGCTCGCGGGCGTGTGGGTGCGAGCGCGTAAGCAAGCGGCGGAGCAGGCGCGATTGGCTCAGCAATTGGGCGAAGGCGTCAAGGAGATGGAGCTCTTTTTGCGGGCGGCGTATGAATTGCCCGTGCATGACGTCGAGCGGGAGCGCGATGTCGTTCGCGATCGATTAAAAGACATCGAATCGCGCATGGGTTTGGCCGGTAAAGCGGGCGAGGGCCCGGGTAATTACGCCATTGGTCGAGGGTACATGGCGCTGGGGAATCCCGAAATGGCGCGCACGCATTTGGAAAAAGCGGCGGTGGCGGGATATTCGGGCGCGGACCTCGAATATGCGCTCGGTCTTGCCTACGGCGAACTGTTTCGACGCGCCGTGGATGAAACGAAACGCATCACGAACGAAGACGAAAAGAAAAAGAAGATCGCCGAATTGGAGAAGCAATTCCGGGATCCGGCGTTGCTGCATTTGCGAGCGGCCCTTTCGGCGCGCATTGAAGTGCCCGAATACGCCGAGGGGCTCATTGCGTTGTACGAAGGGAAAAACGACGAAGCCTTGGCGAAAGCCAAACTGGCATTCGAAAAAGCCCCGTGGATGTATGAAGCGAAAAAGCTCGAGGGCGATGCCTTGTATGCCGAGGGCAGCAAGTATCGCCACGATGCGGCATTTGATTACGACAAGATGAAATCGTATTTCGATCCGGCGGCGGAGGCGTATCGAATGGCGGCGGACATGGGCCGCAGTGATCCCGAGACGCACCGCGCGGAATGCGATTTGTGGGAGAAAATGGGTTTGGCCTTGGGAACCAAAGGCTCACCGGCCAAAGATGCATTTGAAACGGCGAACGCCGCCTGCGCTCGAGCCGTCCAATTGAGCTCGCGAGAGAAAAAAGCGCGAATCCAACACGCGCAGGTCATGCAATCGTTTTTGCTCAACAAAGCGGATGAAGAAGCTCCCGCCGAGGAGCGATTGGGTTTTGCGGAGGAGACGGTAAAAACGGCGCGACAAGCGGTGGAATTATCGCCCGACGATGCGATGGCGCATTACGCATTGGCCGGAGCGCTCCAGATGCGCGCATACACGATGCAGACGTTGGGCAAAGACGCGTCCATGAAAGACGCGATTGCGTCGTTTCAAAGGGCGTTGGAGATTGATCCGCGTTTTACGTGGGCGCTCAGTGAAATGGGGGATGCGTATCTAACAGAAGCATACAATGAGCAGCTCCACGGTCGCGACAGCAATACTCTTCAAGAGGACGCCATCCACAGCTTTGATGTCGCATTACAGATTGACCCAATGTTTACTCTTGCTGCTGGGCGGCGCCTGATTGCCTATCGCAAACTCTTGGAGCGCGAAATGGAGCGCGGTCGCGAGGCCCCTGATGTTATGAAAGCTTTGTTGCAGGGAGCCGCGGAATACGA
>CAYSYX010000154.1:8061-8817 GCA_964435055.1 uncultured Polyangium sp.
CCAGGGGCTTGGCTCGTTGCGTATTGGAAGGTGCGGGCGTATGTGTTGCACGCCGCGTATGAGGATACCTTTGGACGATCGCCGGAGGCTTCGCTGAAAATTGCGCAAGAAACGATACAATCATACGCTGGAAATTCGCCGGATGATTATTGGTTTTTGTTGGCGCTTGTTGAACTGCGTTGGATTGAGGGGCGATACGCGTTACGTATGGGTCGCAACGTCGACCCCATCATTGCAGAGGCCCGAACACATATCAGGAAATGCATAAAACTCAAGAATGCTACACCGCTTGAGATTCGCCAATTATCCGGTCAGATCGAATTGGTGGCTCTGCGTGCCCTTCAGCGTTCTGGCAAATTGATTGAAGCTGATTTTTCAGAGGCGCTCGAATTTGCGAAACCCCTCATTGAGGCTTCGGAGGCAGATCCGCTTCTTGAGGCGCTACATGCAGAAGTTCTTGTGATTAAAGCTGCATGGCGTATTGAGAGTAAAGCCAATCCCGAAGCCGAGATTCGTGCAGGAATGGCATCCATCGAGCGAGCATTGACAATAAACCCGCGAATGTCGGCGATTCATGTTGCCAAAGGTCGTTTATTGTTGATTCAGGCTCGAAATACTCGTGACACAACGGCGCGTCGCGAACTTGCATTGAGCGCGAAGGCCGCGCTCGACGTGGCGGTGGCACAGAATCCGCTGCTGCGAATCGAACTCGAGCCATGGGTTAAGGAGTCACGGCAATGGGAGAAATGAGTCGCT
>CAYSYX010000154.1:8827-18629 GCA_964435055.1 uncultured Polyangium sp.
GCGTTACGTGTACCTCCATAGGGTCCCACCTCCATGGTATTATCGAATCTAGCAGTCCGATGTGGACAATTAGCTGTTCAAGGAGCATTCAATGAAATCTCTTCGTCACCTGATCATGCCGGTTGGTGCGTGCGTTCTGGGCTCTTTCGGTTGCGTGTCGTCCGATGACCAAGATCTTGGTGGGCGGGATCTTGAAATGTCGCTCGAACCACAGGCCGGCGGAACTATCTACGAACCCCCTCGCGGGCGCAACGGCCTCAAGCCCTCGGAATTCTGGAGCGCGACCGCGCAAAACGCCTATCGCGACATCCAGCACCAACCCCTGAAAAACGGCTCGTTCTTCAACGGCGCGGACTGGATCCCCGTCCTCAATGCTCCGTCGGGATCGCCCTTCCACCAATTGATCACGACGTACCCCACGGCCGCGAAATACCTCATCGAATGTGCCTTGAGTGAAACGCAGGTCGTGCATTTCACGCATCCCGACGGCACCGAAGAAGACATCCCCGGCTGGTTTGGCTTGGCGCCGGAATGGATGGACATGCCCATCGATACGCGCTTCGACCTGCAAGAATGGGTCACCGGCTGCATGGGTGCGCGACTCAATTTCTGGGGCCAATCCGTCGACATTCTGCTCGAAGGCGATACCTCCGCCATTCAGACAAACGCCGCCTTCGAGTCGACCTTCAGTGAGAACGAGTCGACTGTTTTCGGAAACATGTTCGATTCCATCAAACCCACCGGTTCCGCGCCCGCGTTCAACCTGTACGTGTGTCGCGACAATGCTCTGGTCACGAAGTGCAGCAACTTCAGCGGCGGTCAGGCATACATCAATCGACGCATTTGCGACGACGTTCCCTCCCTTTGCGGCCTCGTCGATATAGGCCCGTGCGATCCCACCGCGCTTGGTTCTTTGGGTGGATGCGTTCAAGGCTCGACGTCCGAGTATTGGAAGTGCAAACCAGGACTCGCTTCGACGATCTACCAATTCCGAACCGTCGGCGTGCAACTCGAAGCACCCTTTAACCCGTCCTGCTACTGATCGTCTCGCCAAACTCGGCTGACGTTTGTCCCGCCTACTTCCATTCCAAATCGAAAAACCCGCCCTCGAGCACCTGACGCTGATCCAGAAGGTGCCCCCCGCGTTGCGCCGTCATGCGTTCGTCGTACACCAAAAAATCCGGCGAAAACCTCGGCAAATGACGACTCGCGAGCGTCCCCGCCACGCCCGCGCCCGCATGCACCACCACGTACTCCTGCGCATTACGCGGATGCGGATAGATGAACGACACCCCAACGTTTGTTCCTTCGTACCGTTTGCCCCGGAACGTAATCGCCGCAGGCTCGAATTTCACCGGCAATGACGACTCGAACAACGCCGTCCACCGATTCGATTTCGCATTTCCAATCAGCACCACGCTGCCGGCATTGATCTCGGTTTCCGTGATCTCCGCGTCGCTCTTCACCGGATACCGCGCCGCGAACGTATCGAATGCTGCGAAATGCTCGGCAACCATGCGGTTTTCCTCGGTTTGTTCGGGATCCTGCGTCCCGTACACGATCACCCGCGGATGCCGATCGATATCGTCGAGCGGCCCGGAAACTCCCGCGCGTTTCTTTCCGACAAACGACGGCTCGGCGGTTGCCAAGACAAACTCGTTTCCCTGCCGAACGAAATACGCCGTTTCCATTGCGAAAGGTCCGGCCACCGCTTTGCCGTTCACCGTGATCGTCGGTTCATTTTTCAGCGCCAATTGTTTCAGATCCAAAGCAAACGCTTCGACGTACTTCGCCTGCACCGTGATCGTCGAATCGCGTTTGGAGTACCGCGCATCGATATCCGCGAACTTGTCCTGAGCGCTCAACCCGAGCACCCGCACCCAATACGCGCGATCATATCGCCATTCACCCGTGACAAACCGCACGTGCTCGGGGACGTCCGGCTTTTTGCGACCGATGAGGCGCCGCGTCAGATCCGCTTCCTTGTCGCCGTCCTTGTTTTTCTTTTCGGTCCCGTAGCCGTAATCCCAAACGTTGTGGTCGAGGTCCTCCTGCACATCGAGATCATACGAATACCCCAGCGCTTGATATCGCTTCGCCACGACCTCCGAACGCCGAGGTTCGTCTTTGCCGCCGTGAATCATCAGCATCGGCACGTGCAGCCCGTTTTCAGCCCAATTGACGATGTACCGTTTGGACAGCAAAACATCTTCCCAAGGCTTGTGCGCAGGCGTGCGAATGCTGCCCCAATTGAGCAGATCGGGATATCCACAAAGCGGGCCGGAAACGGAAAACACATCCGGATAATGTAACGGTAGGACAAACGATACGGTTCCGCCGAGCGAATAACCGGTGATCGAAATCCGCTTGTCGTTGATCGGATAATGCGCGCGCACTTCTTCAATCACGCGCAGCAAATCCGCTTCGCCCAAATGCCGCTGCCCCGAATTGCCAAACTGCCACGGAGCCACGACAAACGCTCCAAAATCGGGCAACCCGCCGAAATGTCGCGCTTCGTGCGTCCCTTGAAACCCACCCTCCGGAGCTTCTCCCACCACGACCCGCAATGCAACCTCGGGCCGATTCCCCAAACCATGCGCCGCGACAACCAGCGGCAATGGTTTGCCGTCGGGTCGATATCCGCGAGGAACGAAAAGCGCATAAGGCTGCAAATTCCCATCGAGCGGCGATCGATACGCGCGACGAACCACGCCGAAACGTCCTTCATAAGGAGGTTTGCCCTGTTCCAACGCCTGGACGAGCTCTTCGGCTTCTTCCGTGCGCCGCTTCATCCATGGCGAATCGGGATCTCCACGCCGAAGTTCGTCCAGTAAATCGTCGATGATAAACAGAACGCTGTCCTTTTCGCCGCGTGTCGCTTTGGCGTTTTCAATCGCCGAACGCTTTGCGTCGAGCGCCACGATGCGTCGATGCAGGTTTTGACGCGCCACGATAGGCACGACGAATTCGCCGGAGGCATCGGTACCCCAACGCACGTGAACGTCGTGTGTTCCTCCGGGGTCGAGCGGCGCGACAAACGAAATGGTGCTTCCGGACGAACCCAACGTCGTTTTCGCCAACGTCCCTTCCGCCAGCTTCTTCGTTTCCCCCTTCTTGACGTCCATCTCGACGACGTAGGGCACATCCTGCGTTTGTCTGGGTCCAAGTCCGATCCACGACGCCTTCACATCCGTGACAAACCCCTCCGCGGTGGGGCGTAGATTCGCTTCCGCGTGCATGAGGTCTGTCGCGGAACACTTTGCCGCGGAGTCCTGCGCAAACAACACGTCCCGCGCCGGCCCGCCGTTCGGCGCTCGCGCGCGAAGCCAAAAGAACGTCGGGGCGTTTGTCGCTTGCTCGACCAGCACTTCCAGTCGATGCACTCCGCGTTCGAGGTCCACGGTGACCCGCTTTTCATCACGAAACGGAGGCGGATCCACGTCGCTCGTTCCGTCGAACTCGCGCTTGCCATCCAGGACGATCCGGATGTTCCCGGCAAACCCCGTGGTCAAAACCGTCGGTCCGGTACGCCCGGCGATCAAGTACCCCGACAAACGTTGGTGCGTCGTCCCGCGGGCGTTCTTCTTACCCTCGAGTTTGTCATGAACATCGACGCGACCATCTTTTGCACACAAACGTTTCGGTGTGGCGTTCGGCCCGGCATCCGCGATCGCCGGTGCACCGGCTTCCCCCATCGCTCCGGAAATCGGACCGATCGACGTCCAGGCGTTCAACCAACCTTCACCACGTGGAGCAAGCAACGCATCCGGAGCGATCGCTTCCCCTGTGGATGTTTTGAGCGCCAAGCATGATGTTCCAAGACAAACTGCATCGGCACCGCACGTGTGCTCGACGAGGCGCTTTCCGTCTTCGCAAACGAGCGCCACTGCGTCTGAAACGCATCGCTCCTCAGCCGACGTACAGCCGGCAGCTGCCGACGTCGCCGCATCGCTCGCAGACGCATCTTTCGCGTCGTCGGCTGCTCCAACGCCCGCGGGACCCAAAGGACGATGCTCGACACCGTGCTCCGCCGGAGGTCGACACGACACGACGCTCGCCGGCGCCAGATTCAACAGGACATAAAGAGCAGGTCGTCGTATCCGCATCGACACAAAAGGCTGAAACTCCAGCTGCGCTCGGTAGCATGAGCCTTCCCGAGGTCCAAGCTCGTTGCCGCCCTGGATTCAATTGATCCTGAATTTTTCTTGTAGGACCAAAAGATTTCAAACGGGCCGGGTCTCATGAACGTCCTCGAACGGGAGAGGTGCTTTCATGAAGAGCGATCGCCTTGGTCCATCGTCGACGTCCGCCGTTGGTTTGTCGAAGTCGAACGATGATAGTTCAGTCGTTTCGTTGAAGGCGTTGGTTTCGCGAACGGATCCAACGTTGTCTGCACGTCGTGCGGCGACGACGGAGGATTCGGGCCTCATCGATCTGAAGAAACTGATGGCGACGGCACCGCCTTCCTCGGATGCCTTGCCGCCCGTATTGGCTCCGCAGGAAGCGGGGTTGTTTGCGGTGCCCGCCCCGAATGCCATGCCCGCGCCCGTACCGTCGTCGAGTTTGGCCGATGAAACCGCGGCACCCTCCACATCCCGCGCGAAATGGTTCGCCGTGGTATCCGTAGCGATCATGCTGATCGTGGGAGGTGTCGCGATCGTGCAGAAGCGTGAGCCATCGCCGCCGCAGGTAGCTCAGGCCGGTATTGTTTTGCCTTCAAACGAATCCGTCTCGCCGAAGTTTGTCGAGGCAAAGCAGCCTGTCGAAGCGCAGCCTCGACCCGAGACAAAGCCGCCTGCACCCGTGGACACGCGCGCGAGCGGAGCGCCGCAAGTAAGTCGCCAAGCAGCGGTCACGGCGACATCGCGAGAACGAGCCGGGCGTGATGCGCCGGTCACCAAACGTCCGGTGGAAGAAAAAGCGCCCGCTCAGGCTTGTGATCTGATGTGCGAAATGGAGCGCGCGGCCAAGAAGCGGAAAGCCCCATAAAACCCCGTCTCAAACGCGTGACATTTCTCCCCCTCGTGATCGGACACGAAACGTCCGTTCACCGCCATTGTTCAGGCGCGTGATCGTGGTCGCGACGATACGATGGCCGTAACGATGTCTGTTTCCCCCGAACGCGATGGTGTTTCTCGGGCCGAACCTCCGGCCAACACGACCTCGGCAAAACTTCGTCGTGCCGGCATCCGACCGGTCTCCGAGGCTGTTCCCAGCGCAGCCGTGCCGACACCGCGAGTCACCGAGGTTCCGCCACCGCCCGATGAGCCCGTTTCCACTCGTTCCAAAGTGCCAGGGGCTCTGTTCGCCACGCTCGGCGTGCTCATCGCCTACGTCGCCGCGATCGCGTTTTTTCAGTTTGTTATGCCAAACGCGCCCAGCATCGTGGGTCAGGTGGGCGGCGGCGTCGCCGTCTTGATCGTCGTGTTTTTCTTTCACTCCTTCATGAGCGGCACGATGTCCGACAACACGCTGCGTGCTGAAGAAGCATTTCGCGCGACGTTACGCCTTATCGCCTTGGTCGCTCCGTCCGTCGTTCGATGGGTCATTTTGGGCTGCTTGGCCGGTATGTTTGTCGTGGCGTATTACGACTTGGCCTTGTGGGATCCGTCTCCCGTCGCCCGTTTCCGAGTGCTCGGTGCGGTCGCGATGCCCGCGATCTTGGCGATCTGTTCGTCCATGCTCGTCGAGCGTAGGTTTGCCCGCGGAGAGTTCTCGCTCGAGTTTTCTTTTCCAAACTCCATGCCGCTCCGCGAACGCAGCGAGTGGAAATTCAAGATCGAGCGCATGTGGGCGTATGAAGCGGGACTCATGCGCGAGTCGGTGCAGCGCATGGCCCGCCACGCCACCATTTTCGGCTTCATCGGTTCCGCTCTTTTGATCGCGTGCGCAGTGATGTTGCTCCGATATGCCAAAGGCGACGACGAACTGCGGCACCTCGTTGCGCTCAGCGTCGGTGCGGCGACGACCGTTTCCTTCACGCTCAACCTCGGACAGATCCTGTTTCGTTCCGCGAGCAACGATTCGACCGCGCGCATGATGGCGTGGTCGGCGCGCACGTTGCTCCTCGTCAGTGTTTCGACCGTGTTTTGCGCGGTCGCATTTCTTTCGGGCTCAAACGAACACGGAGACGGCAAGGGGTACCTATTCCAAGGGTACAAAGGCGCCATCATCGTCGGCGTCGCTGTCGCTTTGCTCGGTGAACGCATCCTGCGCGCCGTGAAAGATCGCGCCGCCACGCTGCTCGGCGTTTCGGCTCCCGCTGCACGAAGCGGCGACATGACCCTCATCGACGGCATGACCGACGAAGAGATCGAACGCCTCGCCGAAGAAGGAATCGATTCCACGCACGCCTTGGCGTTTTGCCCGACCGCACGTTTGTTCTTCAACACGAGCTACAGCTTGCAACGCATCTGCGAATGGCAGGATCAAGCGTTGCTCATCGCGCGGGTTGGCCGGACAAACGCTCAGCTGTTGCGTGAGCAATACATGATTCGCGGCGCAGTTGCGGCGCGGCAGTTGGCGCGAGAAATCTGCGGTAGAGCGAAGTCGGGGGTTCGTAATCCGGATCAAGCGCCGGAGTCCGTTACGGCGATTCCCTCGGAGGCGGATGAAGACGAAGGCGCAAAACTTCGCGCGAGCGCCAAAGCGCTGGGTTTTACGGGGGTGAACCAGGCTGTTCTCGGGCTGCGTTCGCTCGTCGATGATGAGGCAATCGAGCGGCTGGAAGTGTTCACGCGCGCCGTTCCGATTTGGAATCACGGCGTCGTGCACGACGCGCCGCCCATGAGCATGAGCGGCAATCCTTGAACGAGCGGTCTATTGCTCGCGACGCCGACGCGCCTTGTATTTGACGCGCACCGGAACTCCTTCGAACCCAAACGATTTTCGCAGTTGGTTCTGCACGTACCGCTGGTAGCTGAAGTGCAGTTTTTCCGGGTCACTCGCCATGACTACGAAGAGCGGCGGCGACGTCTCTGCTTGCGTGATGTAGAAAAGGCGCGGGGCCTTGCCGCCAGAGGTCGGCGGAGGCCGATTTGCCAGCACTTGCTCGAAGAAGCGGTTCAACGCACCCGTCGAAACACGTCCACGATAGGCGTCCGCCACTTTGACGATCGTGCTCACGAGTTTGCCCACGCCGCGTCCCGTCTTGGCACTGATGTTCACGACCGGGGCCCAAGGCACGAACGAGAGTTTGTCCTCGGCGCCTTCTTCCGCTTTCTTCGTGCCGCCCTTGTCGAGCAAATCGCTCTTGTTGAGCGCGATGACCACACCGCGTCCGCGATCCACGGCGAGCCCCAGGATCTTCGCATCCTGCTCCGCGACTCCCTCCTCGGCATCACACATGAGCACCACGACTTCGGCGCGTTCCATCGCTTGAATCGCGTGAATGACGCTCGTCGCTTCCACGGCGCTGTCTTCCTTCACCACCTTGGATTTGCGGCGAATGCCCGCCGTGTCGATCATCATGAACGACCGCCCGTCGCGTTCGAATCGCGTGTCGATCGCGTCGCGTGTCGTGCCCGGACGTGAATCGACGATGACGCGTTCTTTGCCGAGCAAGCGGTTGATGAGCGAAGACTTACCGGCGTTTGGCCGGCCAATCAGCGCCACGCGAATGGCCCGATCCGTCACTTCGCCGGCAGGCGCTTCGGGAGGAGCGGGCGGCAAGGCTTTGGCAATCGCGTCCTCGAGCTCGTCGATACGGCGTCCGTGCAGCGCCGAAATCGGAATGATCGTCGCCGCTCCCAAGCGGTAGAGATCGTTGCTCTCGAGTTCCGCGCGACTCGAATCGGCCTTGTTTGCGCAGTAAATCGCGGGTTTGCCCGCGCGCCGCAAAAGATCCAGCTCCGCTCGATCCGCAGGCGTCGGCGGTTCACTCGCATCGAAGACGCACACGACGACATCGGCTTCCGCAATGGCGATGTCGATCTGCTTCTTGATGTTCTGCCGCATCGGATCATCGCTCTCGGGATCGAACCCGCCCGTGTCGATGAGCATGTATTTCCGCGAGTACGACGAAACCTCGCCGTAGTGTCGATCGCGCGTGACCCCGGGTTCGTCATGGACGATCGCCGTCTTCTTGCCGACGAGTCGGTTGAAGAGGGTGCTTTTGCCGACGTTCGGCCGGCCTACGATCGCAACGATGGGCAACGGCGCAGCCATCCTCGAAGGCTCGGCGGCCTCGATGTCCGGCGCTGCATCATCGTGATCGGTACTTCCTTCAGTCATCCGTTTTCCTCTTCTTCATCCGCGTCGTCGTCGACGTCATCGTCTTCGTCGAAGTCTTCGGTGTCATCGTCTTCGTCGAAGTCTTCCTCTTCATCCTCGTCAAACTCGTCTTCGTCGACGTCTTCCTCGTCATCGTCGAGTTCGTCTTCCGCTTCGGCGCTTTCGTCGGCCTCTTCGGGCATCTGCGCGGTCAGCGCATCCGGATTTTCTCGGGACATCGCCATGATCAGCGTCGTGCCCGTTTCCGATTCCGTTTTTCCGTAACCGAGTTCGTCAAGACGAGCCACGGATTCACGCCAATCCGGCGTTACGCGCACCCAGAGGCGCAAGACGACTTTTTCCCCGACGAGTTCTTCGATGCGTTTACGCGCCTCGATCCCGATCTGTTTGAGCATCGAACCGCCCGCGCCGATGAGGATCTTCTTCTGGCCCTGACGTTCGACGTGGATGGTCGCGTCGATTTGGACGGCCAAACCCGGAGCGCGAGGTTCGACATAACGTTCGACGGAAACCGTCGTTGCGTGCGGCACTTCTTTCTCCGTCTCGCGGAGGATCTGTTCCCGGACGTACTCGGCGGCGAAGTACCGCGAGGGTTTGTCGGTTACGTCATCGGCTTCGTATCGCCATGGACTTTCCGGTAGAAGCTTCGCGATTTCATCGAGAATGATCCCGATGCCATCTTCGCGAAGCGCCGAGACGGGCACGATCGACGTGAAGTTGTAGGCCTTCGCGTAGCCTTCGAGCAGCGGGAGCAAACGCTGTTTGTCTCGGACAAGGTCGACTTTGTTGACCACGAGCAGCGCCGGTCGGTTTTCGGCAAGGTCGGCGAAAAGCACGAGATCGCCGGGATGCGGTCTGAGGATCGGGGGTTCGCGATCCTCGTCTTTGGATGCCGCGGCAGGTCTCGGAGCAATGTCCGTGACAAACACCACCACATCCGCGCGACGGGCCGCATCGCGTGCGGATTCGTTCATGATGCGACCGAGCTGCGTGCGCGGACGGTGAATTCCGGGCGTGTCGAGCAGCGCGATCTCGGCTGAGCCGTGATGCACGACGCCCAAGAGCGCATCGCGCGTCGTTTGCGGGGTTGGCGAGACAATCGCCAGCTGCTGTTCGAGCGCCGCGTTGAGCAGAGTCGATTTGCCCACGTTCGGACGACCGATCATCGCCACCGTACCGCTGCGTTGCGGACCCGCCGTCTCCGGTGCCGGACGTTTGTCTTTGCTTACAGGGCGTTGTTGAGGTTTTGCCGCAGCTCGCTGCGCGGGTTCATGACGCGCTTCCGGACGTTCCAGCGGGGGATTCTGCGGACGCGTTCGCCGTTGATCGGCCTGTTCGTCACGACGTCCCCGGCGTTCGTCTCGGCCATACGGGCGAGGTTCACGAGGCCCACGGCGTTCGTCCTGACCACCCGGTCGTGCGCGCGGAGGTCCGCGTCGTTCGTCGCGTGCGCTGCGTTCATCCGGGCGAGGTCCGCGTCGTTCGTCCTGACCACCCGCTCGTGCACGCGGGGGCCCACGTCGTTCGTCGCGTGCGCTGCGTTCATCCGGTCGAGGTCCACGTCGTTCGT
>CAYSYX010000155.1:0-18414 GCA_964435055.1 uncultured Polyangium sp.
GTTCTCCCCACCCCAAGTTGAGCATTGGGGGCTTCGAGTCGCCTACGGGGCTCGTCGCCCCAAACCCCGAAGTTGCTCCAAGTGCGAGTTGTCGCGCCACGTAGCGCGCGAGGACGTCGACTTCAATGTTCACACCGTGTCCGGGACGAAGATTTCCCAGAAGCGTACGTCCGAGAGTGTGCGGGACGAGCATGACCTCGAAGTGAACCGCCGGCACACGTTCCGTAAGGCGATCCTCGACGCGGTTGATCGTGAGGCTGACGCCGTCGATACAAACCGAACCTTTGTCGGCCAAATAAGGCGCCAACGAGCCGACCAATTTGATCTCGAGACGTTTGGCATCGCCTCGTGATGACAAGTCCATCACCTGCCCGATGCCGTCCACATGCCCCAGCACGACGTGCCCGCCCATGCGTCCACCGAGCGGCGTGGCTCGTTCGAGGTGCACGGCGGCTCCGAGCGTCAATCCGCCGAGCGTCGTACGCGCGAGTGTCTCGGGTGAAACGTCCGCTTCGAAGCCCGACGGCAGGATGCGATCGACGGTGAGACAAACCCCGTTGACCGCGATCGATTCGCCGAGATCGAGTTTGCCCAAGGACGCTTCGATCTGCACGCGCGATACGGCCCCACCGCTCTTGTGCCGCAGCCGGCCGATCGTCTCGACGAGTCCTGTAAACATGGCAGTTGGGGAAAGTTCGTCCGGATGAACCGCGTCACTTGTTTGCGGCGCGGCGTCCTTCGGCGGTGAGCAGACGGTCGATGATTTGTTGCGAAGCCTCGGGAAGTTCGGTGAAGACGAGGCCCATGCCGGGCGGATCGTCGTGCACGCGAACGACTTCACCCACGCCGTCGATGACCTCGACGTCGTCCATGATGACGGTGAAACGCAGGTTGACTTTCGTGCCGACTTCGAGCGGGTTTTTGGACCGGACAAACACTCCCGAGCGCGAGATGTTGGTCACGTATTCCGAAACGAACGCGTCGTAGGATTCGAACTCCTTGTTGATCGTGACGCGTTCGGCACGGCGCGCATCCATGCCGCCATGCGAATCGGCTTCACTGGGATGACGGTCGGATGCGCTCATCTGCCTTACCTGCCTTGCAAGTCGAACTGCTCGAGGTGGTATTCCTTGCGCGGAACGAGTTCGATGCGCCGAGTGAACAAACGCTCGGCCTCCTGTACGGCAATCCGTTCTTCGTTCTTCAACAGATCGACGACAGCCGGATGCGCATTGACGACGATGCTGTAGCCGGGCAAGCCCGCCATCTCGCGACGTATCTGCCGAATGATCTCGTACGCCACGCTCTGCTTCGATTGCAGCTGGCCGGTGCCGTCGCAATAGAAACACGGCTCGAGCATGATGCGCCCGAGGCTCTCCCGCGTGCGTTTGCGCGTCATCTCGATGAGCCCGAGCTCCGAGATGCGATTGAACGTGGTCTTGGCTTTGTCGCGCGCCAAGTGCTCTTCGAGTCGCCGACGAACCTTTTCACGGTTGCTCGGACGCTCCATGTCGATGAGGTCCAAGATGATCAAACCGCCGATGTTCCGGAATCGGAGCTGGTAGGCGATTTCATCGACCGCTTCGAGGTTTGTCATGAGGATCGTTTCTTCCAGATCCCGCGAACCCTTTCCGACAAACCTTCCCGTGTTCACGTCGATCGCCGTCAAAGCTTCGGCTTGATCGATGATGAGATGACCACCGGAAGCGAGCGGCACTTTTCGTGACAACGCACGGTGGATCTCGTCCTCGATGCCGTAGGCGTCGAAGATCGGTTCGTGCCCTTCGTAAAGCTCGACGGCTTCGACGCGCTCGGGCATGAACATTTCCATGAAGCGTCGCAGTCGGACAAACTCTTCCCGACTGTCGATGACGATCTTCTCGATGTCGTCGGTGAACAGATCCCGCGCCGTCTTGAGCACGAGATCGAGCTCGGTGTAGAGGCACGCGGGAGCTCGCGCGACGCTCTCGCGCTTCTTGACCACCTCACCCCAAAGGCGAACGAGGTAACCCACGTCGGCCTTCATCTGCTTCTTGGTCAAACCTTCCGCGACCGTACGAACGATGAGTCCACCTTGCGGCGGCTTCATCGATTCGATGGCTTCACGCAGACGCGAGCGCTCTTTCTCGGAACCGATGCGCTTGGAGATCCCGACGTGATCGACCGTCGGCAAGTACACGACGTACCGACCGGGCAACGACACGTGACTCGTGACACGCGCGCCTTTGGTGCCGATGGGTTCTTTCGAAACCTGCACGAGCACTTCTTGGCCTTCGCGAATGACCTCGCGAATCGGCGTCGTCTTGGAAACGCGCGGCGGCTCGTGCTGACTCGATTGCCGTTTGGCGTGACGATCCCGCCCCGAACGTCCGGCGGAAGACTCACGCGGTTGCGGAGCTTCTCGACGTTCGCGATGGTCGCGACCACCACGTCCGCGATCGCGATCTCGACCTTCACGCGGCGGCCGACCTTCACGCACATGTGGAACTGGTTCACGTGGTGGAGGCGGAGCTGCGGGCGCTGCGGGTGCCGCAGCGGCGGCCGTCTCGATCGATGGACGTCGATCGGCAGTTCGTCCGGACCGACGCACGCGACCGCGACTTCGTCCACGCGAGGATCGTCCGCCACGAGGAGCCGTGGGAGAGACTTCCGTGGCGACGTCTTTGACGTCGTTTGTCGCGTCCACCGCTTCCGGCGAAGCAGCTGCAATTTCGGTTGGTTCGTCGACTTCGGCGGCTTCCGGTTCGTCGTCGGCGCGAGCTTCTTCGACTCGCGCTTCTTCGACCGGTGCTTCGTCGACGGGCGGATCTTCCGCCGCTCGTTCTTCCGAAGAAACTTCGTACGCAGCCGAATCATCGCGTGAATCGCCAAAATCACTTGACGCTTCCTCTTCGATTTCCGCTTCTGCGTCGGCTTCCGCTTCGGCCACATCCAGCGCCGTAGGAAGCGACATCGTCACGTCTCGTTCGACGCGTGATGAGTCTTCGTGCGACGAAGACGATGAACGATCATCGTCTTCGGACCCCGAACCATGTTGATGACGCCCTGATAAGTAGGCGTCGAAATCGTCGGGGCGAATCAGATCTTCGACATGTAGAAACGCTGCGCGCTCGAGGCCGATGTCGATAAAAGCCGCCTGCATGCCCGGAAGCACGCGACTGACCTTTCCGAGGTAGATGTTGCCGAGAGTTCCCTTCTGCGCATCGCGTTCGATGTGCAGTTCGGCAATGATGCCGTTCTCGATGAGGGCGACGCGCGTTTCGCGGATGTCGACGTTGATGACGAGGAGATTCTTGCCCATGCCCAGTGGATTGCCCTTTTGGGGTCGGGAAGGGTTACCACGACACGGTCAAGCCATGAAGTAAGGACTCGTTTGTAGAGACGAGTGCCGGTTTTCAGGGACAAAATTCGGCGAAATTAGCGCACGAGTTCGGACAGACCTGGCACACGATGCAGCTCAGAAGCGCTCCGTACCGGTCCGCTCCGACAGGATTCGCCGCCGCACAGCCATCACGACACGCCGCATCCGCGACCGCACACGATGTCAGACACATGTTGTAGTCGAGGCACGCATCGTCGCCGAAACACCCGTCATACACCTCGGCACAGGTCGTCGTGACCGCACACCCCGTGCAACCACTGACGAAATCGCCGCATACACCGGCCTCGTCACAAGGTGCGGCCGACGTACCCCCCGTTCCAACGGACGTACCCGCCGCACCACTCGTTCCGCCTGGTTGTCCAGACGAACTAGACGCCCCGCCTTGACCTCCATCCGGCCCGCCGGGAAGGGGGACTTGAATCTGCGCACAAGCGACCAAAAGGCCGAGAACGGCCGCAAAGAAAGCGTTTCGCCACATGGTCCGACAAAGAATACGTGGGCGAGACGCTGCGCACCAGACACGCCCCGAGGGGCGGTCACAGTGGAATGTTGCCGTGTTTCTTCGACGGATTCTTGTCGCGCTTGTCTTTCAACAAATCGAGCGTGCGATCGAGACGCGTGCGCAACGTGCGCGGTTTGATCACTTCATCCACGAATCCCAGCTCCGCCGCCTTGTACGGATTCGCAAACTTCGCCTTGTACTCCTCGACGAAGCGCGCCTTCGCCGCCACAGGATCCGCCGCCGATTGGATCTCTTTCCGATACACGATGTTCACCGCACCATCCGGTCCCATCACCGCGATCTCCGCCGTCGGAAACGCCAAGTTGTAGTCCGCCCGAATGTGCTTCGACGCCATCACGTCGTACGCGCCCCCGTACGCCTTACGCGTGATGATCGTGATCTTCGGGACCGTCGCTTCCGCGAACGCGTACAGCAGCTTCGCCCCGTGCGTGATGATGCCGCCGTACTCCTGATCCGTCCCCGGCAAGAACCCGGGCACGTCGACAAACGTCACCAGCGGGATGTTGAAACAATCGCAGAACCGGACAAACCGCGCGCCCTTGATGCTCGCCCGTATGTCCAGACAACCCGCCAACACAGCAGGCTGATTCGCCACGATGCCCACCGGACGACCTCCGATTCGGGCAAACCCACACACGATGTTCTGCGCATACCGATCGTGCACTTCGAACAGATGGCCGTCGTCCACGACGGCGCGAATCACGTTCTTGATATCGTACGGCTTCGAAGAATCGACCGGCACCATCGTGTCGAGCTCGGGGATCTCACGATCGATCGGATCGGAGCAAACCTTGCGCGGCGGATCCTCCGTGTTGTTTGACGGGATGAACGAGAGCAGCTCACGCAAACGCGCCAGCGCCACACGATCGTCGGGCGCGGTCAAGTGACAAACCCCGCTCTTCACCGCATGCGTCGCCGCGCCTCCGAGATCTTCCTTCGTCACGTCTTCATTCGTGACCGTCTTGATGACCTCGGGCCCCGTGATGAACATGTAACTCGTGTGCTCGACCATCAGGATGAAGTCCGTGATCGCGGGCGAATACACAGCACCTCCGGCACACGGTCCCATGACGGCGCTCAGTTGCGGAACGACACCGCTCGCCAACGTGTTGCGCAAGAAGATGTCCGCGTAACCCGCGAGTGACTCGACGCCTTCTTGGATACGCGCACCGCCGGAATCATTGAGGCCGATGATCGGCGCGCCGATGCGCATGCCGAGATCCATGACCTTGCAGATCTTCGACGCGTACGCCCCTGAGAGCGAGCCGCCGATGACCGTGAAATCCTGGGCGAACACCACGACTTTGCGCCCATCGACGAGGCCCCAACCCGTCACGACGCCATCGCCGAGGACCTTGGATTTGTCCATGTCGAAGTCGGTGCATCGGTGCACGACAAACCGGTCCATTTCGACAAACGTTCCGGGATCGAGAAGCAATTCGATCCGCTCGCGCGCGGTGAGTTTGCCCTGTTCGTGTTGCTTGGCGATACGAGCCGCACCACCGCCTTCGAGGGCACGAGCGTTCAATTCATCGAGCTTGGCAATCAGCTGAGCTGCGCGGGCATTTTGCGTGTCGGACATGGCGCAATCGGCCTATCACGACTCGGCTCACGCGGGTGCTTTGGGATGGATGGATGCGCAAACAAAGCTTGATTTTCAGCCGCCGTCGCGAGGTCCGGCGTCCACATCGAGGCCCAATCCAGGCAAGGCCCACGGGTCCGCCGCGTTGGCGTCGAGCGGTTTGACGTTCGCCGGAAGCTGCACTTTGCCAAGCGCCGCTTCGTCAATCTCGACCGGAAACTTCTTGCGCAGCTCGGCCTCGAACGACTTCTCCATTTCCTGCATCTTCTGCTGAAGGATCAGGACACGAATCGAACGATCCGCTTCTTGCACGCTGCGTTTGTGCGCCGCGGTGATGCCGTTCATCCGCACTACGAAGAACTTGCCGTCGGCTTCGACGAGTTTGTCGTGTACAGCGCCCACATTGCCGATCTTGAAGACGGCCGTACGCACCGGCTCGGGAACCTTCTGGTTTTTCCCACGTGCATCATCGGGTGAACCGACGACACCCAAGTCCCCGGCAAGCTCGACCGGCGTCGCTTGCGCCTTCGTCTTCGGCGCGGTCGTCGAGTGCTTCTCGAACAGTTCTCCCCACGCCGCTGGCGTGGTCACCTTGAGCGCTTCTTCGAGCACTTTCTCGCCGGTTTTCTTGTCGTTCAGCACGATCGCCGCCACGCGACGTCGTTCCGGTTCGTCAAACTTCTCTTTGTTCGCTTCGTAATACGCGTTGACCTCGGCTTGCGGAATGTCACCGGGCGCAGGCAAGCCTTTGCGCGCTTTGGACACCATCGCATCGCGCAGGATCTGACGAATCGCGTCTTGCGTCTCGGGCTGTTTGTCCAGGCCAAGCCTTCGAGCTTCCGCGGCCAAGAGCTCCACGTTGATGATCTCGTCGAGCAGCTCGCGACGTCGTTCTTTCGTTTGGTAACGAAGGCGATCGAATTGATCCATGCGCTCGAGCGTCGCGGCGAAATCCCCCAGCGTGAGGACGCGATCGCCGACTTTCGCAACGACCCGTGCGGCTTGCTCCGGCGACAAACCCGCGGCGGGAGCTTCGGCAGCCGAAGGAACGGGCGGTGGATTCGAGATGGCGCGATCGTTACAGCCGGGCCCGCCGACGAGCAGCGCCGAGATTGTCAAGACAAGCGCACTGCGTCTGTGAAGCGTCGAAAACATCGGCGCGGGTGTAGCATTTTTGGACGCGGCACTTTTTCCAAAAGTGGCCGACACCTCTCCGGACGCCTCGCGAAACGCCGCGACTTTCGAAAATTCCCTCGTCCTTTCAAAAGTGGTGGGCAGTTTTGCGCCGACACCTTTCCGTCCACGAGAAACCCCCCAACGTCACGTTGCAGCAAGCGCCCGAGGCGACTAGACACCGCCGGTAATGCGTACCGAGAGCCGCGAAGACTCGACCATTCCCCCGCCGCCCAGCCCCGCCCCCGACCTCAAGTACCGCCGCATCGTTCTGAAGATCAGCGGTGAGGCCCTGTGCGGCGAAGGCAACTTCGGCATCGACCTGCAAACCCTTCAACGTGTCGCCGCCGAGATCTCCGAACTGCATCGTTGGGGTGTGCAGATCGGCGTGGTCGTTGGAGGTGGAAACATCTTCCGCGGCCTCAAAGGAGCAGCCCAAGGCATGGATCGCTCGCAAAGCGACTACATGGGCATGCTCGCGACCGTCATGAACTCACTCGCGCTCCAAGACGCGCTCGAAAAACACGACGTCCCCACACGCGTCATGACGGCGATCGAAATTCGTCAAGTCGCCGAACCGTACATTCGCCGCCGCGCCATGCGGCACCTCGACAAAGGCAACGTCGTCATCTTCGCCGCCGGCACCGGCAACCCGTTTTTCTCGACAGACACCGCCGCGGCCCTGCGCGCCATGGAGATTCAAGCGCAAGCTCTGTTCAAGGCGACCAAGGTCGAAGGCATCTACGATCGCGATCCGACGCGATTCGACGACGCGCAGATGTTCGCGAAACTCTCCTACGATCGCTTCCTCGTCGATCGCATCGGCGTCATGGATTCAACCGCGGTCACGCTTTGCCGTGAAAACAAGATGCCCATTCGCGTCTTCAAGCTGACGACCCACGGAAACATCCTGCGCGTGTGCAAAGGCGAGAACATCGGAACCATCGTCGAAACCTGAGCGATCCAAGCGCGAACGAGTTGCACCGGCGCCAAACTCCGACTACCTTCCGCCCTCCCAACTATGGCACGCGTAACCGTCGAAGATTGCCTCGAGCGAGAAGAGAACCGTTTTGCCCTGGTCATCCTGGCTTCGGCCCGGACCCGACAGCTCATGAAGGGCAACGATCCGCTCGTGAAAACCAAGAACAAGGCTGCCGTGACCAGCTTGCGCGAAATCGCCGCCGGCAAGGTTCACTTCCACCGGAGCACGAACGACGTCGTTCTCGAATGGCTCCGCGCTCAGCCGTCGTTCATCGAAGTCTGACCAAATTCCCGGCAATTCCATCGGGTTTGTCGTCCCAACCCGCGTTCGCCTGTGCTTGCGGCTGTACATTCGTATGCGCATGAAGCAACGTGTGCGGACGTCATGACGAAACGTTCCCGGAAAAACGACCCGGAACTCGAAGCCGGCACCTCCGCTCACTACGAAAACCCCGCGTATTACACGCGAACGTACAAGTCGCGTCTGGATGACGTGCGCTACTACGTCGACCTGGCCCGCGCGCAAGGCGGCCCGGTTCTGGAATACGGCTGCGGCAACGGGCGCATCACGATCCCCATGGCCCGCACGGGCACGCCCGTCACCGGCGTTGACCTGTCCGCCGAGATGCTCGCGGACCTGCGCTCACGCTTGAAGGACGAAGAGGCCGAAGTTCAACGGCGGATCGTTCTGAAACACGGCGACATGCGTCGCGCCAAACTCGACCGACGTTTTCCACTTGTTTTCTGCCCGTTCAACGCCTTCCTGCACCTGTACACGCGCCAGGACGTCGAACTGTTCCTCGCCCGCGTGCTCGAACACCTGACCCCGCGAGGTGAGTTCGTGTTCGACGTGTCGATGCCCGAACCGGAAGAGCTCGCACGCGATCCCGGACGTGCGTATCACACGCCGCGTTTTCGGTATCCGAGCGAAGACGGCAAGACGGAGACGGTGGTTCGGTATTCCGAACGATTTGATTACGACAAACTCCGTCAGGTGCTCTTCGTGGCGATGGAATTTTCGCCGGTGAGCGGAGGTGAGACGTGGATGACGCCTCTTGCGCATCGCCAGTTTTACCCGCAAGAGCTCGAAGCGCTGCTCCACTACAACGGTTTTGAAATCCAAACGTTTGTCGGGGACTTCAACGGAACACCGGTCGCGAGTGACTCGACGACGCTCTTGATTCACGCGCGAGCAAGGTCTTCGCGCAAAAAATGAGGGGTTTTGGGGCGACTCGGAGCCCCCGAGATTCAAGCGCGCCTTCGAAATGCAAACGGGTGAACGAAGCCGTTCACCCGTGAAGCAATTTGGTTTTGACTCGAATCAAACGCCGATCAAACGCCGATCAAACGCCGATCAAACGCCAATGTAGAGGCGATGGGCGAAGTTCCGTTCGAGTTTGGCTTTCAGAACCTTTTCGGCAGCCGTCTCGATGTCGTACTCGACCCTTCGGAACTCGAAGCGCTTCGCATCCGTGTCGAAAATCGTGTAGCTGGCACGATTGTCGTAGTCGCGAGGTTGTCCGACGGAACCAACACTCACGATGTACTTTCGATTCGACTCGAGCGTGAAATCCGTGGCCGGCAGCTCCTCGACCGTCGTCGGGGTCAGTGCAAAAACTTTGCAAAGATGTGAGTGGCCGATCAGCGTGAGGTGTCCGAGCTCGTGGAACATCGGCAAGCATTCCCGAGCTTGCTCGGGAGCAAAGATGTACTCGAACTCTTCGAGCCTCACAGGAGAGCCGTGGCACAGATCAAGGCCCAGCTCGGGAAGCTTTTCTTGATACGGAAGACTCCGCAACCAAGCCGCATTTTCAGCGGAAAGCATGGATGCATGGGTGTCCAGCGCTTGGCGCGCCGCTTCGTAGTAGTACGAGTAGTCCATGCGTCCCGCGACTGCGGCGTCGTGGTTGCCAAGGATCGTCTTTTTCGCGATCTTTCGGACCAAGTCGGCGCATTCGTTCGGGGACCCACCATACCCTACGGTGTCGCCCAGGCAGTAATAGACGTCGATGCGCTCGCGACGATACGCCTCGAGAACAGCGCTGAGCGCCTCGTAGTTCGCGTGCGTATCACTGAAGATTCCAATCCGCATGTGCGTGAGGTTCGCAGAGTAGCATGAGGCACCTCCCGTTACGGAAGTCTTTTCACGAAAAAAAAACCACGCAGATCCCGCGCCATTTGCACGTCTTTGCGTCCGACGAACGACCTCGAAAGGTTTTTCCCGGGACGTTTTCCCGCCGCAAAAAAGCAACGTGACTCACAGCGTCGTGGCGCCAAACTCGCACCAAGATCACGCAGAAATCGATCCTCCAGATGTCGAGGATCATGGAAAGAAGGTCAGGAGTGTCCGGGACAAACGGCAAAAGCAACGGGCAATCTCACGCGGGATGCAGCCACGGATCCGACGAACCGCCGACGATCATTGCGGATCTCGCCGCGTCGTGTGTTCGCTTCGTCAAACAAAGCGTCGGCTTCACGCTCGACTTCGCACCGGAAACTCTTCCCGTGCTCGATCACTACGTCGACCTCGCCCGCAAAGCCGCGCACGAGCGCAACGAAACAGCTGCGCTCGCCGCACAAGCGATCGGCGCATACCTCGGTGAAGTCACGCGTCGCGCGTATGGAGGCTTCTGGCGAACCGAAGACGATCCACGTTCGTTCCGCGTCGAACTCGAACCCGTTTACCTCATCTTGCGCCCCATCGAGCTCATCGCCCGAGCGCTCGAATTGCCCATTGAAACAAGCACATCCGAGATCACGAAGCGACGTTCGAGCGATGACGACGACGACGATGACAACGATGACGAGGTCGTCGAACGCGACGATGCAGAAAGTTCAATCGAAAAAGATCCACCGATCGAAAACGATCCTCAAGACGATCTGCGGTCGGCGATTTTCGAAGTCGATGAAGACGATCGTGAAGCCGTCGCCGAGCATCTTGCTGCGTTGCCACCGGTGTCCGCGACGCAGTACCACGCACCATCCACACACTTCGAAGTCGTCGAGCTGATTGTCGAGACGATCCGTGCCAAGCGAATCGCTGCGGGGATGGCTCCCGATGCCCACCTCGAACCCGACGATTACGCGAGTTGAGCAGGTCTCTCACACCACGCGAGACGACTGACACGTCGCGGCGGATCGTTGATAAGGTGATCGCGTGTGGTGGGTATTTTCTGCGCTGCTGGCGCTCATCGTCTGGGCCCTCTGGTACATCCTCAAGCTGCCGCTCTGGCTGCCGATTGTCGGGACAATCCTGGTCGTTTTGGCCGGTGTTGTTCGACTTCTTTGGAGCCGGATTCGAGCAAGTCGTGCGGCAACGGCACTTGAACGAGCCATTGCGCATCAAGGCATGCAGCAGGCGAACAACGCGCGCCCCGAGCGACGTGCGGAGATCCAAGAGCTGCAAAAGCAGGTGCAAGGCGGCATCAACGCCCTCAAGACCTCCAAGCTCGGCAAAGGCAAAAAAGGCGGCGCAGCCGCGCTTTATTCGCTGCCTTGGTACGTGATCATCGGCCCTCCCGGCGCCGGTAAAACCACCGCCCTCAAACACTCCGGCCTCATCTTCCCCTTCATGGATCCACGCGGCGGCGGCGTCCGTGGTGTCGGCGGTACGCGTAACTGCGACTGGTGGTTCACCAACGAAGCCATCCTCCTCGACACCGCCGGTCGCTACACGACCGAAGGCGATGATCACGACGAGTGGATCTCGTTCCTGCAGATGCTCAAGCGGTATCGCTCCCGCAAGCCGATCAATGGCGTGCTCATCGCGATCAACATCGCGGAGCTGATCGACGCGAGCGAACAGCAGATCGAGTCGACCGGGAAGAAACTACGCGCGCGTATCGATGAAGTGATGACGCAGCTGCAGATGGTCGTTCCCGTCTACCTGCTCTTCACCAAGTGCGATCTCATCGCCGGCTTCATCGAGTTTTTCGGGGACATCCGCAAGAGTGATCGCGCCCAAGCGTGGGGCGCGACGCTCAAGCTCGCCGAAGACAAGAACAACCCCGGCGCAGTCTTCGATCGCGAGTTCGACGTCCTCGTCCAGAAGATTCACTCGCGTTCCCTCAAGCGCCTGAGCCAAGAACGCAACCGCGAAGCGCGCGAACGCATCTACCAATTCCCGCTCGAATTCGCAGGCATCAAGCGCAACTTGACCGAGCTTGTCCAGACAATCTTCGCGGTCAACACCTTCCAAGGCACGCCGCTCTTCCGCGGGTTTTACTTCACGAGCGGCACGCAAGAAGGTCGCCCGCTCGATCGCGTGCTCGCGCGCATGGGCCAAGCCATGGGCATTCGCCCGCCCGAAGCATCCGCCCAGCAAGTCACCGAATCGAAGAGCTACTTCCTGCACGACGTCTTCATGAACGTCGTCTTCCCCGATGGTGACGTCGCCGCTCGCAGCGCTGCGGAACTCAAGCGTCAACGCATCATGCGCATCGCCGTCAGCGCCGCCGCGTTCACGCTCGGGTTTATCCTGGCCATACCCAGCATCCAATCGTTCGCTGCGAACCGAGCCCTACATCGCGAGACAAACGAACGCGTCGCCACCGCGATGAAGATCAACTGGGCCGACGGTGAATCACCCGGACCGAAACTCGAAGCCCTCGATCCGCTCCTCAAACGTCTGCAAGAGCTCGACGAGTTCCGCAAAGCTCTGCCCTTGTCGTACGGCTGGGGCATGTACCGCGGTGAAGTCGTCGGTCGTCCCGCGATGACCGCGTACGTGCAGCTGTTGAGCCACGGGTTTGTCCTTCCGTGCAAGACCAAACTGGAAGAACGACTCGGCGCCGCCAAAGGAAAACAGTACCTACGCGAACGCACCGATCTGAAGACGTACTTGATGATGAGCGACATCAAGAACCTCGACATTGACGAGGAGACACGTCGCCTCACCGATCTCTGGGCCGACTTGCTCAAGGCCACGAGCTCGATGCCCGAGTTCGAACTGAAAGACAAACTCCGGCCCCACGTTCGCTATTACTTGGAGCTCGTACAAACTGGAAAAGTCACGCCGCCCCCGGCCAACGTCGCCCTCGTGAACAAAGTTCGCGAGACGCTCAAAGCCGTTCCGGTGCAGGAGCGTTATTACGAGCTCTTCATCAACAGCTTGAACGACGAGCGTTACGACGAAGCCGGCGAAGACACGTTCAAGAACCGCAAGTACCCCCCGCTCTCCATTCAGGACATGTTCCTGGATCGACAGGACGCGCTGAAATACATTACGAGCGCGAAACAAAAGAAGGACGGCCGGTACAAGGAAGTCGAAGGTCCGTACACCGAGAAGGGCCACTACATGGTGGTGCTCAACGTGGCCAACGCCGCGGGTCTTCTCGAATCGGAGCAGTGGGTCGTACCGCTTGGTCCCGAAGAACAAGGCGACCGCATTCCGATCAACTTGAAGCGTTTGTCCGAGGATTACGATCAACGCTACATCGAGCAATGGAGCGACTTCATCGCCGACGTCACCGTCAATCCTCCCGCGACGGTGAAAGAAGCGATTGATCTGTACAGCACGCTGGTTCGTCCCCCGTGGCCGTATCTCCAAGTGCTGCGCCACGTCGATGACAACACGCAGTGGAAGAAGTCGAAGAAGGGCGAACCGGGGCTGAACAAAGAAGAAGCCAACCGGATGCTCAACCAGAAGCTTCAGCAACGTTTCGCGCAAGCCACCGGCGGTTTGCGAATCAAGACCGATGTCGACGTCACGAAACTCGGCGAACGCCCGAGCACGGTGCCTCCCACCTTCGCCAAACTCGTCTCGTTCAGCCAATCGGAGACGAAAGCGAATCAAACGGTCGTCACCGACACGCCGTTGCAAGCGTACGTCAATCTGCTCACCGAGCTTCGACGCACGATGGAGCAGATCCCGCCGCAACCCACGGGCGCCGACATGATCAACTTGAGCGAGCAACTTTCGGATGCCGCGAAGAAGGTCGATGCGCTCCTGCAACCGCTCGATGAGAAGGCGAAAGCTCTCTTGCGACCGCTGCTCTACAACCCGCTGCGCATCACCGGTACGCGCCTCGCGGCTCCGGGCGGCGGCAACTACGTCGCGGCGAGCAAAGACAAGTTCCCCAAGATCCCCAAGTTCTGATCCCGCAGGCCCGCTCTCAGGGCTTCAACATCAGCCACATCTCGAGCGCATCTTCGTCGTTGTCCGCGTAATACTTCGGACGAACGTTCTCCACGACGAACCCATATTTCTCGTACAAACGAATCGCCGGCTGGTTGGACTGACGCACTTCCAACAAGCACAAGCGCACGTCGTTCGCGTGTGCATACGCGACCGCTTCCGCCACGAGCGCCGATCCGATCCCGCGACGACGCACGTCTTCCGCGGTGGCCACGTGAAGCACGTGCAGCTCGTCGACGACATGCCACGACACCAAAAATCCAAGCGCTCGACCGACCTGTTTGTCTCGAGCGAACCACACGCGAGCCCAAGGTTTCTCGAGCTCATCGATCGGTGAAAACCACGGACCGGCAAAGGCCGAACGCGCAATCGCCGCCAACTCGTCCGCCTCCGGCGCTCCGCGCGTAACTCGAACGATCTCTACGTTGTCATTCACTTCGGCACTTCCGTCGGACAACCGCTGACGATCTGAACGTTGACCACTTTGCCTGAGAGCACGCGATCACAAGCATCTCCGAGCAACCGAACCGTTGCCGGAGGCATCCACACCCAACCGCCGGGAACGTTGTACGTCAACACCTGACCGTCCAGATACACGTTGGTAAAACCCGTCTCCTGTGGAGGATCGGCCAACGTGAAGTCGCACGTGACGGCGACCTTCGCGATCTCCGCCAAGACCGGACCGAGTTCGTCGAGCTGATCGACGCGGTAGTACTTGGGCGTGTCGGGGCGCGGAACCCCTCCGGCGATGGCCATAGCGTCGAGCACGTTCGCGTAGGTCTCACTGCCGGGAATCCCCAGCACGACGACGTGTAATCCTGCGGCGGCGAGCTTCTCGATCGCCGCAACGGTGGCGGCTTGATCGACGCAGAAGCTTGGACCTCCAACTTGTCCGGGCGCACAACAATTCACCGCTGGATCGCACGCCGGATTGCCTTCGATGTTGAGCATGCAACCCGCAGCCGTGCAGCTCGCCGTGTTGTTGCAATTCGGCCCGCCGTCGGTCGCGATGACGACGTAGGTTTCTCCGGACAATCCCAGCAAGCCGGGTGTGAGACCTTCGATGGTCGCCGATACCGGCGTGCCGCCCTTCGGGTTCGTGATCGTGGACAAACGAATCCCGGTCGTCGTAGGGCCATCCTGGCCCGTGATTGGATCACCTTGGGTGACAGGAAAAACCTCTTCCCCGGCGACGCAATCATCAGCTCCACCTTTTTTCGGAAGGACGGCAGCCCCGACCTTCGCGCGCGGTCCGAGATTGCGTACCAAGTTGACGACCGCCACTCGTACGGCGTCGTAACGATTTCCGCCCCCCGGAGCGGCTTCGGACATGCTCCCCGAGGCATCCAAAACGAAGTACAGGTTCGGCGCGTCGAAGATCAGCTGGTGCACTTCGTTTCCGCAGTACCCCGAGGCATCCGGAAGCGGAGGTCCGCTTCCTCCAAAGCCCGCTTCGAAGTCGTCACCGCCATCGAGACCGGGAACCGGCAACGAACCGACACCACGTGGACGCTCGTCGGACGAACACCCGATGTGAATCGTTGCAGCACCAAACATTGCCAGCCCGACGGCCGCCCAAATGCCCGCGCGATGCCTGTATGTCGCACGCTCACGTCGCGATGAAGCCATTCGAACAACGTTATCAGACGCGCTTCACGACCGGCTTCGAAGCCCGCTTCACGGCTCGCGATAGAACCGCGGAACACGTCGAGAAATGCTCGTCAACACTTCCCAAGGAATCGTCCCCGTCGTCGACGCGATCTCTTCGGCGGTGATCACATCACGTCCGAGCGGACCTTCTTGGCCGCCCAGAAACACCGCTTCGTCTCCGATGCGCGCACCGGGAATGTCCGTCACGTCGAGCATCGTCATGTCCATCGACACCGTGCCCGCAATCGGAACTCGCCGACCACGAATCAACGCGTGTCCCGCGTTCGACAACTTGCGATCGAGTCCGTCCGCATAACCCATCGGCACCGTCGCGATCACGCTCTGTCGCGTCGCTCGCCACGAGTGCCCATAACCGATCGCCTGCCCCGCTTCGATCGTACGAGTCGAAACGATTTCCGTTCGAATCCGTATGACCGGCTTGAGGTCGTTGCCCACGGAAGCCACGGGCGAAACACCAAACAAGGCGATGCCCGGACGAACCGCATCGAAATGCGTCTCCGGCATCCGCAACACCGCCGCGCTGTTGGCTATATGCACATATCGAGGCGCAAACCCTCGCGCCCGCACGCGACCCAGCGCCTTTTGAAACAACGAAAGCTGGTGACGTGTCGCTTCGAGGTCCTCGGCATCCGCACACGCCAGATGCGTCATGAGTCCGTCAAGACGAACATGCGGCCGAGCATCGAGGGCATCGAGGACGTCGTCGAGTTCGGACATGCTGACGCCGAGCCGCCCCATGCCGGTGTCGACTTTCAGGTGCACACCGACGCGACGCCCGTCGTCATCGAAATGCGCGAGCATGCCCAAGCGTTCGATGTGTCCGGCGTCGTAAACGACGGGGACGAGATCGCGCGCGAGGATCTCTTCGAGTCCTTCGCGACGCGGGCCGTAATAGCCGCCCATCACGAGGATCGGGATCCGAATGCCGGCATCTCGAAGCTCGATGGCTTCTTCCAAGAGCGCGACACAGAGGCCCGGCATCCCCGCGCGTTCCAGCGTCCTGGCGACAGCGGCGGAGCCGTGACCGTACGCATCGGCTTTGAGCACGCCCCAGACGGCGGGAGGCTTGGAGTTTGTCGTGGCGAGTGTCTTCTCGACGACGCGCAAATTGTGGCGCAAGTGCGCGAGGTTCACTTCGGCGCGGGTCGGTCGAATCGTATCGGCCGGAGCTGCTCGTCGCGGCCGAAGTACGCGTACGGACGCGCGATTCGTATGGTCGTGATGTCCCGGCTCCAAGCTGGAGGCCACTTGTTCCGCGAGCTGCGTAGCCATGTCGTTTGCCGATAGCTCTACGCTCGGGACGGGGCCAACATTCCTGAGAAAATCGTTTGACATTCGGGCTGCACGAGGTTTGTCACATAAAACAGAAGCGCATGCACGTCGCATGCTCTTCGGTGCACGACTGTTCGCACTTGGCGATGCACGATTGCCGATCACACATCGGCGTGACGCATTCTTTTTTGCACTTGAGCCAAGCGTTGTCGCATCTGGCAGAACACGCGGAGCCGGGCGGTTTGGCTTGCTCGTCCTCCTTCTTTTCAGGAGCTGCGAAGCCCGCGTCGACGACGAGCAACATGGGAGGCGGGGCCAGCGCGGTCGTCGGTTCGGGAACGGCGTCCGTTCGACGCGAATCACCGGCCGGCTCATCCGCGGGAGCATTGTCACCGAGACGCAATCTTCTGAGCCGCACGGTCGCGTAGTCGATGCGATCCGAGGTTTGTCCAAACGTATAAAACTTCAGCCATTCGTCCCAACACGCGATGCGCATGGCGGGTTTGACATCGGCGGTATCTTCGAGCGCCATGCAGTGTTCGAAGCGAACGTCGCCTTCGTACAACGCGTGAATGCCCGCGCCACACGCGGCGAGGCTGCAAAAACAGGCGGCAGTCAAAGCCTGACGAACGACCCGAGGTGTCCTGCGGACGAAGCTCGAGGCAGACAATGCACGGGACAAGGTTGATCTCGAAGCAAACATGCTCTACCCTGCGCGCGCTCGAATGGAGCGGCCGGCTGTCGCGCTGCTCGGTAAGAGGATACCAGTCATGTTCCTGATGCTCTCGAAAGGTCCTCGCAAGACCAACCGCACGAAGACGAAACGCTACCGCGCGAAGCTCAAGGCCAAGAACAAGGCCCGCCGCAATCGCATCTATTGCCGCGCGTGATCGCGTAGGAATCGCCTCGAGCGGTTCCACGAATAACGTTCGTCCAGCAATGGCCGGGAATGGAGACTCGGCGTTCTTACTTCGGTAAGGCGTTCGAGTGTCTCTGTTCGTCCGGCCATTTGGATTTTGTTCACCGAAAATCCTCACGTCGAAACATGCAGCTGACGTGACCTATCGCGTCGGGCAGATGTTCGAAAAAACAAACGCTCGATGCGACAAACCTTTTGAGGTCGAAGCATCGAGCGTGTTTGTCTCAGACGAACGTCGGCGATCGAATCTCAGGGGCCGCCTTTACGCAGCTCGGTGAGGACGAGTTTCGCGACGGCTTTGAGCGTGTCGAAGACGCCCACGCCCGTACGCGCCACGCCTTCGTAGTCGGGAACGTTGAGCGGATTGAGTCGAGCTCGGAGCTCTTCGACCGTGGCGACTTCCGGCAAGTCACGCTTGTTGTACTGCATGACGTACGGGATTTTTTCGAGCTTGTAGCCTTGGTCTTCGAGGTTTGTCTTGAGGTTCTCGACAGACTCTTCGTTCGCTTCCATGCGCTCGACTTGCGAGTCGGCAACGAAGACGACGCCATCGACGCCCTTCAAAATGAGCTTGCGGCTCGCGTCGTAGAAGACCTGACCGGGCACGGTGTACAGGTGAAACCTGGTCTTGAAACCGCGAATTTCTCCGAGAGCCAACGGGAGAAAGTCGAAGAACAGCGTGCGATCGGTTTCGGTGGCGAGGGAGATCATTTTCCCCTTCGCGTCGGGATTCGTGCGCTCGTAGATGTACTGCAAGTTCGTCGTTTTCCCGCAC
>CAYSYX010000156.1:0-18357 GCA_964435055.1 uncultured Polyangium sp.
TTTCGAGCGATGTCGACCGACGATTTCGGGTGCGAGCAGATAAATCAACGGGCTGCTAGGCCTTTTCGCGCTCCCACACTTCGCCACTTATCGAAGTGTTTCCGGATGTTCCCCGCAGCCGGTTGAATGAACGTGCGCTGACAAGTCGCCTGGCTGCGATCACGACTCCGCCGGTTGATCGCAGCGCAATACACGAAGTGGCGGAGTCGTGTTATCGCCGGAGCGTCGTTTCCATCGAAGGCAAATAACGCGGTGCGCGACGCGCCTTCGTGGCTTGTTCGTACGCGTAAGCGATATCGAGGAGCAACGGTTCGCTCCAGGGTTTCCCGATAAACGAAATTCCCGTCGGCAATCCGAGACAATATCCCGCCGGCACCGTGATGTGCGGATATCCCGCAATGGCCGGCGGTGACGCTGCGGAAAACGTTTCATTGTCTCCGCCGGCCAAGTCGATGGGCCAAGGCAAACAGCCCGTCGGAGCGACCAGCGCATCCAGCTTTTGACCATCGAGCAATGCATCGAGGCCCCGGGTTCTCGCCAGATCCCGCAGTTTGTCGCGCACGTCGAGGTACGCCTTGTTCGTCAAGTCCCCTCGTTTTTCGGCTTCGATCAGCAGATCTTGATCGAAAAATGGCATCGTTTCGTCGTGATGTTTGTCATTCCAAGCAATCAAATCTTTCAGCGTTTTGATGGGGGCGCGTTCGCTGAGCGATGCCAAATACCCTTCCAGCGCCGGCTTGAATTCATGCAGCAACGCCTCTTTTTCCAGCGGCCAAAGATCGGCGATCGACGGCACGTCGGCCGGATCCACGAGTTCCATTCCGAGAAACTTCAGGTCCTTCAGCGCAGCATCGAAAACCGCATCGACCTTGCCGTTTTTCCCATAAAGGTCGTTACGCATCACGCCGATACGCAGGCCCTGCAAACTGCGTTTTCCAAGCGTTCGCGTGTAATCGCGTTGCCCGAATTGCGCCCCTTGCGCGCTCGCTGGATCGCGCGGATCCGCGCCGACGAGCACGCCCAGCAAAATGGCCGCATCCATGACGGTTCTGGCCATGGGCCCCGCGGTATCTTGATTCGGAGATATGGGAATCAGCCCCGCGCGGCTCACCAGGCCCAGCGTCGGTTTGATGCCCACGAGCGAACAACAGGCCGACGGGGAAATGATGGAACCATCGGTTTCCGTGCCAATGGCCGCCGCTGCAAAACTCGCGGCAACGGCGACCCCCGATCCGGAGCTCGAACCACTCGGCGTCCGATCCAGCACATAAGGGTTGCGACATTGCCCGCCACGGCTGCTCCATCCGCTGCTCGAATGCGACGAACGGAAATTCGCCCATTCCGACATATTGGTTTTTCCCAGCAAAATGGCGCCGGCTTCCCGCAAACGAGCGGCCACGGTCGAATCTTTCGTCGCAATGGAACCGGAAAGCGCCAAAGATCCCGCGGTGGTGGTCGTTTTATCGGCGGTGTCGATGTTGTCTTTCAGCAAAATCGGAATGCCATGCAAAGCCCCGCGCGGACCTTTGGCCGCTCGTTCGCGGTCGAGTTGCTCCGCGATATCGAGTGCGTCCGGATTCAATTCGAGCACCGCACGTAATTCGAGCCCACGAAAATTGAGCGCATCGATCCGCGCCATGTATTTCTCGACCAACGATCGCGACGTCTCTTGACCATTGCCCAAACGTCCCTGAAGATCCGAAATCGTCAGCTCCAGCAGCTCGATGCCCGGCTGGGGAGTCGGCGACATATCCGCGCACGGTACGTCGGGCGTCGTCGGCGCAGGGCGCTCCGTCCGCGTGCATCCTGTGAGAAAAGCGGCGCCCACGGCGGCGGTGGTGGAGATGAATTGACGGCGATCAAGAGACGAGGAAGATCGATTTCGAGGCATGGCGTCGAGGTTTGGCGACACTACTCGCCTTATGACGATAACACAAGCCCCATCCGCCGACATCCGTCATGTTTCATCGCGCGTCGAAAGTCATTGACGATTCACGCAACCAACAACTAAGGATAGGCTTGGAGGTAAGTAATGAAGCGTCGATATCTTCTTCCTTTGCTCGTGGTTCAAGGTGGTGCATTCGGACTTGGATGCAGCGAAACGCATTTCGTCGAAAACACCGCCGAACTTTCCGCGGCGCTTTATGCTTCCGATCCCGCGATCTCGGACGAAATCGAAATCGCCCAACCGCAGCTCGAACGGCGAACGAGCGTCGAATCGAAAATCGCTTATGGCGCCGGAGAATACCTCGTCGTCTGGTCGATCCCCACCTACGAACCTTCCGCGCACATCTATGCAACGCGCGTATCCGAGAACGGCGAAGTGCTTGATCCGGCGGGGTTTTACGTTGGTCCGGGATATCCTTCCGATATCATTTTTTCCAACGGTCAATTCGTCGTTGTTTCCACCGCCATTACCGGAAGTCCCAGCGGCGATATTCGGATCACGCGCATCTCGCCTTCGGGTCAGGTCTTGGATCCGGGCGGTATCGTCGTCGCTCCCGATGATCCGAACACGATGATCGACATATTTCCAACCATCACGTCGGATGGCCAGGACTTTATCGTAGTCTGGACTGAAAATGGGAATTTTCCCACGGTATTTCGAGCCATGCGTTTGGCGCGGATAACCTCCACCGGCACCGTCGTCGATCCCGGCGGTCTGCTCGTGATGGATCTCATTCCGTGGACATCACGGCCCAGCTTGGCTTTCGACGGCAATCAATACCTGCTCGCTTGGGCGCCCAATTTCGATTTTATTTACGGCATGCGTGTCTCGAAATCGGCCGACCTGCTCGATTCGAAGCCCATCGTCATCGACGATCTCGTGGGAAATCATCAAAACCTCAAAGTGATTTTCGACGGCACGAAATTCGTCGTGGCTTCGAGTCTCGTCAAAGACAACGCCGCCACGCTTCGAATGCGGCGCGTCGCCACCGATGGAACGGTCGATCCGGTGGCGCTCGAAGTGCCCACCGGAATTGCGACGGCATTGTTTACCGACATGGATTTCGACGGTAATCGATTGGTTGCGACGCTCGAAGATTTCATGCAGAAAAAAACGTATTCGTGGCACGTGAACCTCGATGGAACCACGTCCGAGCCGATTCCTCCGCTGCTCTTCGGCAAAAGCATCGCGCCGCGTGTCGCCCATGGTCCGGGCGGCCAAGCCATGTACGTTTGGACGGAAGAACCGGCGCCTTTCGGAACGAAAACCGGCTTCACCATGGCCTCGCGAATGGATGCGTCGGGCAAAATGATCGACGTTCCCGCATTGCCCATGTCCGTGCGCGCGGAAGCGGAGACCGCGCCCCGAGCCGCGTTTGATGGGAAAAACTATGTGCTCGTTCGGCGCAATGAATCCGGCTTTTTCGCCACGCGCTTGTCCGCTGCCGGGGCGATCGTCGACGAAATCCCCTTGCCGTTTGGGAAAGAATCCCTCGAATCCAACCACGTCTCCCACGTGAAATCGAGCGCTGGTTCGTCAGGGCCGACATGGATCGCCGTGACGGCGCTGGATCCGGCCGCATCGACCCGCGTCGTGCGTTTGTCCACGGACGGCAAGGTCTTGGACGATCAGCCTTTCCAATTGCCTGCGTCGAACTTCGGTCCCCTGGCCGATCGTGATTATCTCGCGGCCGCCGACGCCGACGGAATTCTGTTTGTCGGGGCGCAAGCGTCGGGGATTCCATTTTCCTTGCGCGTCAACAACGACGGTCAAGTTCAACCGCTCACGCCCATCGGTAACTTGCCGTGCACGCCGCATAGCTTGACCTTTGATGGCAGCGCATATCTGGTCACCTGTTCCACGCCGCTCGGGAACGCTCCGGGAGGCGATTACGAATCCACGCTGCTCGCCGTGCGTGTGACTCCGCTGGGGCAGCTCGTGGATGCCGATTGGAAGACGCTGACGACCGTGAAAAACAGCATGCTCGAATGGTTCGACGCTTCGTTTGACGGGAAAAACCATACCTTGCTCTGGCGCACCGACGAGTACGGTCCCGGGGTTTGGCCCAATTTTCCGCGCACCTTGGCGCTCCACGCCATGACCGTCTCGCCGACGCTCGAAGTGGCGGGTAATGCGTCGTTCTTGGTGCCCGAAGTCGACGGCTGCGGCACGGCGGCCGAACGTTCGTTGCATCCGGCTTTGGCCACGACAAACGGAAAAACCTACGTCGTATGGAGCGAATCGGCCGAGACGTCCTCGTGTGATACCGCGCATCTCGATTTGATGGGCGTGGAAATCGACGCAATGGGCGCGGTGAGCCCCAAGTTTGTCGTGTCCGCGGAAGCCGGCATGGAGGATTCCCCGGCGCTCGCGACCGGTCCCGACGGGCAAATCCTCGTGGCGTATTCCCGATTCGTACCGGACGCACCTTACGCGACGACGCGTGCTCGTGCGCGCCTGATCAACCCGTGCGTTTGTGCGGACGGACAAACCTGTGTGGCGGGCGTGTGTTCGTCCTCTTCGACCGGAGGCGACAAGCCGCCGACCAAAGGACCGATCTCATTCGGCGGATGCGGATGCCGATTGTCCTCGGACGAACCGACGCACGTGTGGGGGGGCGTATCGATGGCTGTTTTGGCGATGGTTTGTCGCCGTCGTTCGGGACGACGAACGAATCACGCGAAGCGCAGCTGAACGCAGCGATTACAATCCCTTCAAATACTCCAGCAAATCCAGCCGATCTTCCTCGGACAATTCCGTGCCGTACGTGTGGCCCGTGTTGTGATTGCCGTCCTTGGCCGTGTCGAGCTGGAACGAGCCGCCGTTCGTCCCATCGTAGATATACCCGACCTTCTTCGGATCGAATTCGCGGCTTCCCGTCATGAACGACTTGGGGCGTTTGTCCGGAGGCAACAACAGGTCATACAGCGAAGGCACCGATCCATTGTGGAGATACGGAGCGCTCGCCCAAATGCCGCCCAAGGGCCGCGACGCGTATTTGTTCGTCGATCGCCATTGCACCTTTCGCGGTTCGGCGGCGGCCAACTGCTCGGCCGAGATCTTCTCCTTGCCCATCGCCTTGTTCTGCACCAATTCGAGCACGCCGTGCAGCGACTCGGCAAACGTTTTGTCTCCCAACATTTCTGCAAAATTCTTCGCGCGATTCGGATCCGTGCCGAGCTTCTCGAGGTCCACGGTGCGATCGGGGAACGTACCGTCTTCTGCATAGTCGTGACAACCGGCGCATTGCTTCTTGTAAATCGCGGCGCCGCGCTCCGCCCGCGCCGTATCGAGCGCGCCAAAGATCTCCGCAGGCCATTTGGGCACGGGAATTTTTGAAGCCAACGCTTCGAGTCGCAGCAGGTTGCGCAATTCGATCGTCGATTCGGCGGTCTTCATATCGGCGACCGCACCGACGCCCAAGTCTTCGCCGATGTTGCGCTGAACGATCGATGTCGTGTTGTTGTCGTAATGGAACCACGACAGTTTGGACAAACCAAAAATCGGCGGCAGACTGACCGGTGAATTCAGGTCGTGCGGGTATTTCTCGCCAAACAAAAGGTTCCGGGCCCCCATGAATGCGTCGAGACGTCCAAATCCGGCAATGGTCGTCGGACGCAATCCGCGCAAGCCCTCCAGATACTTGATCTTGGCCTGCAAAAGCTCCACGGCATCAGCCGCCGTTTCCGCTCGCAGCTTGACGTTGGCGATCTGTTTTTCCAGCTTTTTCGTCTGCTTGTGCAGCTGCTTGACCTGCTCGAGGAAACTCTTCTTTCCGTCGAGCTTCAGATCCGGGTAGGCTTTCTCGAGCTGCGCCGCATTCAATTTGGCCAATCGTTCGAGAAATTCGGCGAGCTTCTTCGGATCGGTCATCGTGGCATTCATCGATTCGAGCAGGTCGGCGACAAACCCCGCCATATCGAAATGGGCCGCCGCTCCTTCGACGCGCAACGTCTTGCCCGCGTACGTCACCTCGGTCGTATGACACGCGGCGCAATTGAAAAACACGCTTCGCGGCTCGGCGCGTTTGCCGCTCACCATGGCCGCCGACATCCCCACCGGCAAACCATCGGGATCGTTGGGATCCGCAATCAGACGGAACCGCTCGAGGTTCTCCATGAAAGGTTTGAAAGTCCGAACACTCTCGATGGCCTTCAAAAGGTCGAGAGGCAACAGTTCACCACCTTCGGGCAAGTGGTAATACTCGGCGAGCTCAGCTGAAGTCAAACCCGACGTCGATGTCGTCTCCGCGAGAGGTTTGTCCTGTACTGACGAGGTCGACGTCGTAATCGGCGAATTCTGCTTCGTTGTCGTCGGCGTGTTGGAACAACCCACGACCGCCGCGATGCCTGAGGCGGCCACAATACTCCAACGATTCATCTTCTCGGACTCCTTGCCCATCGGGACGTCCCCTCTGTACCCGACGCACCAGGTTTGTGACAAGAAACCTGCAACCAAAGATGCTCGCGGTCGGTTGCGTTTCGTTACGGTTCGTCTCTGCCGATCATGCGTTCACCTCCCAGATGTTTCCCTCGTTGTCGCCCGCGATGACCTTCCCACACACCGAGATCAGCGTCGTGACGGGTTTGTCCCACCGCCCCAGATGCCGCGACGTTCCGAGATCCCACACGTCCAGATGCGCGCCTCCGATCGCCACCACGTTTGGCCGTACGAACACCGCCAAGACCTGTTCGACCATCCGCGCCCCAAGTTCCGTTCCATCCCCGGGTTGCTCGGGACGAACCTCGACGGGGCCCGACCCGACCAGCGATCGCGCAGGCTGACCCTCCTTCCACGTCAACACTTCTTCAGGCGAAGGCGTGATCACCCACGACGAACCCGGATCGGCCACGATAGCCGGCGGAGCCGCTTGCGCATGGCGCCCAAGACCTCGGTTCCGGCCCTCCGACAGGCCCCAAAACATCAACGTGCCGTCGTCATAGAGCGCCGCGAAGAGTTTTTCCTCGTTCCCCACGGCGAACTTGCGGATGCCTCCACCGTCATGATTTTCCCAGCCGTAGAGTTTTCCCACGAGCTTACCGGTATCCAATCGCCGAATGGTCATTTTCGCGTCCATCGTGCCCACGACATAAGACTGGTCGTCCAGCCACGTGACGCACGAGGGCAAACCATCCACCCGATGGGCCTCGCCGTTGCCCGTCTCGAGATCCCACACCATCAAAGGATGACGAGCCTTTGCTTCAGGACAAACCGTACACAGTCGATGTCCGGGCAGCGGCACCACGAAACCCAATTCGTTGCCTACCGCCAGCGTTCGTACCGGTGAAACCGCGTTGGTCCACGGTTCATACACGTCCACGCTCCCGTCGCGACGCATCAGCAAGACAAACCGCCCGTCGAGCGACAATTCAACCGCACCTCGTCCGACGTTTTCGATGCCGGCCCGCTGTTCACCTTTCCAAACCGTGATGGCTCCGGCCGCCTGCGCGAGCCATGTTCGTCCATCGAGGCTCGTGCGTAATGCCTCGATCGCGCCGGGCAAGCGGTGAAGACGTCGAGCAGATAAAAGCGCGTTCGATGGCTGAATGGTTTTTCCCAGGACCTTTTGCGTCGTGACCGCGGTGCTCCACTTGTTTTGATGTTTGACGGAAAGCCTGACGTTCTCGAGACGTTGCAAAGCGGGCATGATGCCGGGGACGAAATATTTACCCAGAAAACGCAATGCAAATTCGCGCGTTTTCCCATAAAGCGCTTTCTCGAACCATTCGCGTACCCGCGCGTCGTCGCGTTCGAGCACCGCGCATAGGCCCGATTCGACGCGCAGTTCGTACATTCCGTGGCCGGCAAAACGAGTGAAGTAATCAAATCCGGCGATGGGATCCCATCTCGTAAAAATCTCCAAGATCTCGAACCACGCCGATTCCAACATCACCCCGGCGTCGATGCGGGCCTGAATTGCCGGCAGAAATGACGCTTCCAATACGTTCGCCGCATCGACGAGCAACGAGTTCGTGGTCAAACCCCACCAAAATGCCGCGATCCACGGGACCTCCGGACACGTGGGCCAAAAATGTCGACATAACGCCGTCATGTCGTCCGAATGCGCGTCCCATCGAAATACGGTCGCATTCACGACCGCCGGAAGGTCCTCGGGCCCGAATGAAGCCAATGCTTTCTCCATATCGAACCGCCGTTCATCACTTTTCGCCCGGTCGTACGCCAATGCCTCTTTCGCCCGCTCGAGGTCCTCGGCGGGAGTTGCCGCAATGCGTTCCCGCATGATTCGCAGCGGCTCGGGCGGATGCAGAATCAATTCGCGCCACGCATGGGTTTCCTTCGTATCCGGCAAACGCCGCCCGAGCTCCACCGTTCGTTCGAGGTGCTGGGTTTGGCCCAACATCCGGGCCGCGAACGAGGGCGACCTGGTGTCGAGATGCGCGGCGATGACGTCCAAACGATCGTGGTGATCGAGGCGCGCCCATAACTCGCGTATTTCCCAACAATCGTCGAGGTCCTCCGACGTCAAATAGGGAATGGTCCGGGCCGCGTTCTCTTTGGTCGGCTTCAAATGCTTGAATACCGTTTGAATGTCTTCCGGATCGTCCAAAAATTCGAGCAACGCCGATTGTCCCAACGAACCCATTCCACCCAGGGTCTCGAGCAGCGCCTCGCGTTCGAGGCTATTTTCCAATATGCGTTCCTGCGTGCGGAGAAGCTCGACCACGGCGGCGACGAGTGTTGGCGTCGGAAACTGCGCCAACGGCCAAAGTTTGTCGTACCGATTGTCTTCGTCGGCCAAATGTTCGAGCAAGAGTTTTTCGCGTACTGCCGGCTCCACGAGCGCCAATACATCGGCAAGTCCGTCGGCGTCGGCTCTGAGCATACCCTTGGCCAATGCAAGCCAAGCGTTCGGCCATGCTTCCTTGTTCTGCGCCCGCAATTTGGCCAATGCCGCCAATTGAATGCCCTGCGCATCCTCGAGCCATTCGCCTTGTCGGACCAACGCGAGCAACGGATCGATCCGCACGTTCAAATGCGGAATCATGAGTTTTCCGCGCGAAACCAGCCAATCAAGAACACAATCCGCGGGCCAAATCATTTTGTCGACGGCGGCAGCCAATTGCGTCGGCGTCGCGTATTCGACGAGCGGCTCGAGATCTTTTGCAAAAACTCCGACTTCTTGGATCTCGTGCACGGACGCGAATGCCGCGCGTGCAAAAAATTCTCGAGGCCATAACTGCTCCCAGCCTTTGAATTGACTCGCGCACCAACCGGCGCGCCAAAGAAACGCTTTGGCAAAACGCGGCAATGCCCCCGGCGGCAACGTCCGCGCGTCCACGATACCACGACGCCCCAGCGCAAAAAGCAACGCCGATCCCGCCGGTTCCGAGACATCCGCCCATTCGAGCAACGTGCGATCGGCCGACGTGGCCAAGAGCTTGTCGAGCAAAACTTCGAGTTCCTTGCTCCAGCCGTAATAGGCAAGCCCGTCTTCGCGGCCGTCCCATTGCTCGAACCAATAAAGATTCGCCGACTTCAATTGCCGCAATAACGATAAGAAATCATTCGCATCGAACGAACCGTTCCCGAGCACCGAAACGACCGCGCGCTCGTGCCCCACAAGTCCGCCTTTGCCTTCGCGGATCAGCGACCAAAGCGTGTCCGCGAGCAGCTCGGTGTCCCCATACGCCGCAGACGAAAGCGAATTCAGTCGTGTCTTGCTGTTCGGTTTGGCCAAACGTTGCAAGATTCGTTCGATGTTCTGGGCAATCACCGGCGTCTTCACGGCGCGCATCCTAGGCACCGCCTACCATCCATGCAAGGAAGTTTCGACAAACGGGGCGATTTTTCTCGGCGAAACGTGAGAATGCGTGCACGGCACAGACAAACCCTACGTTCGGCCGCTCTTCAGCCGCGTAGGGACATCATTCACAAGCGGGCACGAGGTCGACGCCACCAAAAAATGCGTCGATCATCAGCTGCATCGCTTCTTTGTTCTCCGCAGGTCCACACTTGAATGCGGGAATCGGCAAAGGTTTGCCGTCGATCATCAATCGCTGCTCGCGAAAATAACGTAATGCAAGTTCCGCGGCATATTCTTTGCCGCTTCCGCCATCGATGAATGCGTACGGTTTGCCGTTCATCGTCGTGTCCGTCGGTGCATACTGCGACAAACACTTCACGTTCCCTTTGCACGTCGCCAAAATGCGCCCTTCGATGGGCGCGAGCACGCGGGCGGAGAAGTTGTCTTGCCAAACATCGTTCAAATGAAAAATTTCGTGAAATAACGTATCGCGAACCGCTTCGTCGTGGACGTTCACCGTGCCGTTCAAGTTGTATCCGATGTTTCGACCTACCGCGAACGCACTCGGAGTTCCGCCTTCTTCGGTGTAAAAAAATCGAAAATCGAGGGGCCGGTCCTGCATGACAATCGGAGCCTTTTTGTGTTTGTCGATTTCCCGGAAAAACCTCGCGTATTCGCGCATCGCCTCCAGGATCCAGTCCAAATGCACCTTGTTTTTCCCAATCGGACGCGCCGGTTTGAGCTTGATCTTATGCCCTTTGCCGTCCTGATTCGTCTCTTCGGGCAATAAACCCGCCAGCGAACCCGTCTCTTCATACAACGTCAGCGCCGGTTTCTTCGATTCCACTTCATCCGCATATCGAAGCGTTATCAAACACCGTATTCGCGGCACTTCTTCGAGCGTCACCGGACACGCCTCGCGCAAATCCGTCGTGCGCAGGTGCGTCGCGAGAAACAGCACTCTTTCGGCCGCTTCCGCTCGTCCCGGATGCGTGGGCGGACCAGGCGGCGCAGCGATTGCCGACGTCGTCGGAGGCGGAGGAGGCGCGGGCGCGGCGGAAATATCAGTGCCGGGCGCGGGGAGGGCGGACGGCGTGGGTTTGGCGTCGATTCGTTGCGGCGGCGGCGTGCCGCTGCAAGCCGTAAGTCCGGCGAGCAATGACGCAATATGGAGAAGTTTCCCCCGAACCATGGCGCGATTGTCGTTGATTCGGAGCGATTCGGAAAGGGGCAAAATGACGTCGAGTCTTACAACAGATTCAGATGGAAATGCGGTTCGGCGCCGTCACGTTCATCCATCATCGATACGCCGGCTTCCGCTTTGACGGCATCCTTGAGCGCCTGCTCCAGCTTGCCCTTCATGTTCCACGAACGCACATCGACGGCGTTGGCCTTGAGGTGTTTGGAGACATAAACCCCGCGGCTCATTTGCGCTTCGATCACTTCTCGGATTGCCCGGACGGTCGCTTTGCGCTTCAAACGTTTGGCGACGGCGTCTTGATATGCATTACGAACTTCCGTCGCGGCGGCTTTGTTTTCGTAAAGATTCACGATGTCATCGCCGTGCACGAGTTTTTCGTACATGAGCTGCGCTTGACGCGCCGGCGGGCGCATGCCCCCGGTCACCACGAGGCGCTTTTTGGTGGCTTTGTAATAACGAGATGCGATTCGTTCGAGGCGTTTGGTGTTGGATTCCGTCAGGCGCAAGTCGCGGGCCAGGATCTCCAGATGCATGTTGCCTTTGACTTTGCGCAAAGGTTCGTCTTTGTCTTTTTGGGTTTTTCCAACCCGAATCGACTTGACGTCGCCGCTCTCCCGACAAACCCCGCATGTCCCCGCCAGATGCGTTCCCGGTTTGACGTCGACATCGAGCGTCTCGGACTTGCCCTCGGAAGTCGAGATCTCGAGCCGCACGTTCATCGGTTTGTCGTAACCGCTCTTCACCTCGATATCGAACGACGTGCTGTCGTCCTTATCGTCTTTGTCGTCCTTGTCGTCGCCCTTGTCCTCGTCGGCATCCGCGTCTTTGCGGGCACAACTGCGAACTTCGAGCTTCTCGTAGCCCTTGCCGCCCGCGCGCCAACCGGTGCAATGCGAAGTTTTTTCCGCCCGCGCGTCTGTCGAGCCAAACGCAGCCACGAGCATCGCCATGGCCGCGATGAACCCGCTCAGTGTCGAACGCTTTGACGGACCAGCAAGCTCGCGACCCAACACGATCAACCTCTTCCCGGCTCGAGACATCCGGAACGAATGTTCCGGGGGGCCCGAGTGCCACAGCGCAGACGTACCGTCAAGCGAATCGATGCAAAAGCAGGAATTCTTCTCAGAAACAAAGTTCGACGCGGTAAGCGTTGCCGCGCAATTCCGAGTGCACCTTCTCGCCACTCTTCTGAATGATCGCCATCATGCGCTTGTTTTGCACCTGGACGTCGGCGGAGAACCCGGCCAGCCCGCGCGCTTTGCCGATTTCCACCATGCGCCGCATCAAAAGCGTCCCAATGCCGCGGTTTTGCTGTTCGTCGAGAACAACGAACGCCACATCCGCCATTCGCGTCGCCGGATCGACGTCGTACCGGGCCATGCCGATGATCCGCTCGCAATCGTTTTCCATCCGCGTCACGAGCAGCGCCATGTTGTGTTCGTAGTCGAGATCCGCCAGCTCGACCATTTCATCATGCGCCTGTTCGCGCGTGTGATGCATGAAGCGCTTGTACGTACTTTCATCGGACAAACGGTAAAACAAATCGCTCAACGCCTCTTCGTCCGAAATACGCGCGGGCCGCACGAGCACTTTGATCTCGCCGGGCAATATTTCTTCCCGCGCTTCGCCCCACGGATACGCCGCTTGCACGACGACTTGGTCCGGAAAAACGTATTTGCGTTGCTTCGCCGCCGCCAGCAGATCGGCGCGATGATCCGGATGCGCGATCTCGATCAACGCCAGCGCTCGTTGCCGAATGTTCTTCCCCCACAAATCGACGATTCCGTATTCCGTCGCGATATAATGCACGTCCCCGCGGCTCGTCACCACGCCCGCGCCCGCCTCGAACGCCGGAACGATGCGACTGACCGCGCCGTTTTTCGCCGTCGAACGCATCGCGATGATGGGTTTGCCCCCGCGACTCCTCGCCGCTCCGCGAATGAAATCCACTTGTCCGCCAATGCCCGAGAAAAACCGACCCATGAGCGTGTCGGCTGCGACTTGACCCGTCAGATCCACCGCCAACGCCGCGTTGATCGCGATCATCCGATCGTGTTGCGCAATGATGAATGGATCGTTCGTGAAGCTCGACGGCTTCATCTCAATCAGCGGATTGTCGTCCACCCAGTGGTACAGATCCTGCGATCCGATGATGAAGGACGTGACGATTTTGCCGGGCAAAAGCGTCTTTTTGCGACACGTGACCACGCCCTTCTCGACGAGCCCCTTCACGCCGTCCGAAAACATCTCGGTGTGAATGCCCAGATCTTCGTGTTTGTCCAGAGCGGCCAGCGTCGCGTCCGGAATCTTGCCGATGCCCATCTGCAACGTCGCTCCGTTCGGCACCACGCTCGCAATGTGCCGACCAATCGCCAAGTCGATTTCATCGAGCGGTTCGGGGCGATGTTCGTGCAGCGGTGAATCCACCGGGATGAGTTTGGCCAGACGATCGATGTGGACAAACGAGTCGCCATGGGTGCGCGGCATCTGCGTGTTCACTTCGGCGAGCACGAGATCGGCCGCGTCGAGCGCCGCGCGCGTGATGTCGACCGAGACGCCGAGGCTGCAATAACCGTGGGCATCGGGCGGCGAGACTTGCACGAGCAGCACGTCGATGCGTACGCGTCGGGACGTTATGAGCGCGGGTATTTCCGAAAGGAACACCGGCATGAAGTCCGCTCGGCCTTCCTGAACCGCTTCGCGCGTATTGGCGCCGATGAAAAATGCCGTATGGCGAAATCGTTTTTCCAGGCCGGGTTTGACGTAAGGCGCCGAGCCCAAGGTCATCAAATGGACGATCTCGTTGTCCGACAAGTGATCGCCGTGTTCCACGAGCGCATTCACGAGCTGATTCGGTTCGCACGCATGCGAGCCGACCATGATGCGTCGACCGGGGCGAATGAGGCGAATCGCTTCTTCCGGCGTGCAGATTTTGCTCCGATACCGCTCCTGCCAATTGCTCGAAATCACGTCGATCCTCCTGCACGCCGTCTGCTCGGCGGCGCGAGTTCTGTCGCGGATGGAGATGTTTCGCAAGCGCCTTCGAGCAAACTTGTGACGCTTGTTTTCACAACGGGCCGACGCGGCGTGATACTTTCGCCGATCGTGACCACGCAATTGCCTGGCTCGGGGGCCATCTTAGGCGGTGATTTTCGTATCGAACGACAACTCGGTGCCGGTGGTATGGGCGCCGTTTACGTTGCCGAACAGCTCAGCACCGGCCGAAAACGCGCTCTCAAGTTGATGCATCCGTCGCTCGTCAGCGATGCGAAGTTGCGCGAACGCTTCGAACAAGAAGCTCGCGTCGGAGCCCGAATTCCAAGCGATCACGTCGTGCAAGTGATCGCCGCCGGGGTGGACGAATCGACAGGATCGCCGTTCATCGCGATGGAACTGCTCGAAGGTGAAGACCTCGCGGCGACCATCGCGAACCGCGGCGCGCTGTCGCCTGCGGATGTGCAAGCGATCCTGCAACCGGTGTGTCATGCGCTTGGCGCTGCTCATGAAGCGGGCATCGTGCATCGCGATCTCAAGCCGGAGAACATTTTCCTTCAGCACACGCGCGATGTGCAGCGATCGTTTGACGTCAAACTTCTCGATTTCGGCATCGCGAAACTCACCGCCGATGCGCGCACGATGGCCACGAGCGCGATGGGCACACCGTTGTGGATGGCTCCCGAACAGACGGATCCTCGCGCGAAGATCGCTCCGCCCGCCGATATTTGGCCGCTTGGGTTGCTCGCATTCACCATGCTCACGGGTCGACCGTATTGGCGCGTCGCGACGGAACAAGGCGTGAGCATGCAGGCGCTCATGCGCGAGATCCTGTTCGAACCCGTGGATGCGCCTTCGGTGCGGGCGGTGGAGTTACAGATTGACGTACCCTTGCCGGTCGGTTTCGACGAGTGGTTTGGGCGTTGTTTGGATCGTGAACCTTCGCGAAGGTTTGCTACGGCGAACGAGGCTTGGCATGCGCTGGCCCCGGTGCTGGGTGCCGAACTGCGCCCGCCCGCGCAGCTCGCTTCGTTGGCGATCGCCAATGCACCGGCGGCGGATCGAGCTCGTTTCGAGGCTGCGGCGACGGCGCCTGTCCGGACAAACGATGCGGCGATGGATGCGACGATGCCGGTGTCCGGGGCGGTGGGAACGGACGCGACGGTCGACGCTTCGTCTCTGGCGGTAGCGGCGATGTCGGGACACGCGACGGGATTGTCCGTCGGAAAAACCGTTCCGACGGTCACGCCTTCGCCAACGCGATCCAAATGGCGCTCGCTCGGGCTGGTGGCGCTGATTGCGCTCGTCGGGGCGGGGTCGTGGAAACTCGGGACGTCGCGCGCCAACCGCGAGCGACATGCCGAACGCGAATTGATGGAACATAGCCCGGAAAAAACGCCGACGCGCAGCGAACCATCCGTTGAAGTCGTGCCGTCCCCGGCACCATCGGAGGTTCGGGCTGACGCACCATTGTCGAGTTCATCCGCGCACGAGCCTAGGATTGCACCATCGCATGCTCCCGTGCGGTCCAAGCCTGCCGAGTCTGCCAAGGCGAAGTTGCCGCCGTTCGATAGTATTGCCGCCCAACGAAATGCGGACTTTTTCGCGATCAGCGTCAAGCATATTTGCAGTCACCTGACCGGACCGGGACCTCGGGCTTTCGGCGTGACGGTGACCTACGGGCCGGCCGGAAAAGCCACCAATACTCGGGCCAACGTCGCCGCACCGTCGGCCCATGCAACCTGTGCGGAAAATGTGTTGCGTGGTTCGACAGCGCCGCCCTTCGATCCTTCGTACGGGCCCGGCATGGTCGCCGTCAGCATTTCCCTGGATTGAATCGGCGAGGTTTGCCTTGAAATACCTTGGAGTTCTCGGGTTCGTCTTGGCCTCGACCGCCGTTTGTCAGTCCGTTCGGGCGGAAACGCCCGCGGCTGCGCCGCCGCTTCTGCCGGTGCGGATTGTCGTGCCGAACGTTGCATCGGCCGAAGCTGCGGCGGCCCGGGACGCTCATCTGCAATTCGAGCGGCAAGCGATGACGACGTTGCTGGGTTGGTCCGTGGCGAGCGTAGCGACGGGAGCGATGCTCTTGGCGACCGGAGGCGACGATTACGTGCGCGGCGTGGGCCTGCAAAATGTGGCGTGGGGAGCGATCGACGGGGTGATCGCGGGGTTCGGGTATCGGGGGATCCGAAAACAAGGTTTGCTCGACAAACCAGTCGAACATTGGCGTGCGGAAGAACGAAAGACCCGCAAGATATTTTTGATCAATGCGGGGATCGACGTGCTCTATGTCGCGACGGGCGCCGCCTTGTGGCACTTTGGAAAAACCGATTTCGTGCGTGGATCAGGTGCGGGCGTGATGCTGCAAGGAAGTTTCTTGTTTGTTTTCGACAGCGCGATGGGGCTTGCCCCGACGTTCACTCGTCCATGATCGCCCGATACGCCATTTGATCGTCGTACATGCGTTGAAAGACGCGATGCTTGCGATCGTGGAAGCTCTTCACGTCGCCTCCGTTCGGGTCGACGGTTTGTCCGGCCGAAGTCATGGCCGCCATCGCCGCTGGAATGTCGGGCTGATCGCCGGACGCCACGGCGCCGAGAATGGCCGAACCGAGCAACACCGCTTCGGGTTCTTTCGGTAAAACCACCCGGCATCCCGTCACGTCGGCGTGTTCGCGAAGAAAAACGGGATTCTTGGTATCGCCGCCGGTCGCAAACAATGTCTGAATGCGGTAACCGGCTTTGTTCATCTCCGAAAGAATGTGCCGCGTTCCGTGCGCCAAAGCTTGAATCGTCGCCAGGTACTCGAGCGCCAAGGCATCGACGTCGTTCTCGAGGGACAAACCGCTCACCATGCCCCGCAACGTCGGATCCGCGCGGGGCGATCGATTGCCGTGGTGGTCCGGGAAAACATGCAGATGCCGCGTCAAGGCGGCGGGAAACACAACGCGCGATGCCAACACATCGAGGCGTTCGTTCAGCAACGTGTACACGCTGGTGCCCTTTTTTCGAGCTTCCTCCGCGAGCTCGGGACCGCGCGCGTGCGCATGAATCACGTGATCGATGAGCGCTCCCGTGGCGCTTTGCCCGCCTTCCGTGAGCCATAAACCGGGAATCATCGCCGAGGCATACGGGCCCCAAACGCCGGGAACGAATCGCGGTTCACGCGACGAGGCCATGTGACAGGTCGATGTGCCGCCAATCAATGCGAGACGCTCATCCGTCGTGGAATCATCGAGCGCTTTGCCTTGATCCGGGATGCCGATCAGGCCCAATCCGCCCGCGTGCGCGTCGATGATCGGGACGGCCACCGCTGTTCCTTCCGACAAACCAAGCTCCTGCGCGGCTTTCGCGGACAAACTTCCCGCCCGTTCGCCCATGGGTCGCACTCGCGTACCGATACGTGCGTAACCCGCGTCCGCCAAATCGCCCAATCCAATCGCGCGGAAATACGCGTCGTCCCATCGTCCGACGCTTCCTTCGTGACCTTTTTCGTGACCCAAATAGGTCCACTTGCAGACGGTCGTGCACAAGGAGCGCACATCGACGCCCGTCGCTCGGTAGGTGAGGAAATCGGGCAAATCGAAGAAGCGTGCCGCGCGCTGGTAACTCGGCCGAAGGTGCTCGGACAACCACAAGAGCTTGGGCGTTTCCATTTCCGGCGAAATCACGCCGCCGACGTATTGCAGCACATCGTGTTTTCCCGCATTGATGCGTTTGGCTTGGTCAATCGCGCGATGATCCATCCACACGATCACGTTCCAACGATCTTCGCCGGTCGGACTGACCGTGACGGGAGCATCGTGTTCGTCGAGAAGAACCAATGAACATGTGGCGTCGAAGCCGATGCCGACGATTCGTTCGGGATGATCTCCCGCTTCGGCGAGGGCGATTCGCGTGGCTTTGCACGCCGCATCCCAGATCTCGTCCGAGGATTGCTCGACGAAATCCGCCGCGGGACGATGCAACGTGATGGGATGTACGCCCATACCCAGGCGTTTGCCGGAAGCATCAAAAATCGCAGCACGTACGCTTCCCGTGCCGACATCGATTCCAAGGTAGTGACGATCGCGCATGACGTTCGTCGAAGTGGAACAAGCCATGACGCGGCTGTCAAGCAAACGCTCACACGCAATGCGCTCATGGGGGCTTTGCCGGAGGAATTGGAAACGCTCGCGGTGAATTGGGGGCAAACGGGAATGAGGCCGCGGTCTGGGAATTGTGCGCAAGGGAATTGCGTGCGGGTCCGTTGGATTGCGGGCAGGCGGGATTGAGGCCGCGGTCTGGGAATTGTGCGCAAGGGAATTGCGTGCGGGTCCGTTGGATTGCGCGCGGGCGGGATTGAGGCGGCGGTCAGGGAATTGCGGGCAGGCGGGATTGAGGCCGCGGTGAGGGAATTGCGGGCAAGGGAATTGCGTGCGGGTCCGGTGGATTGCGCGCAGGCGGGAT
>CAYSYX010000157.1:0-18148 GCA_964435055.1 uncultured Polyangium sp.
TCGCCAGGGGCAGCAGGCATTTCAATCGATTCTCTCTTCGCTGGGCGGCATCTACGAGCACAACCTGTACATGTCGAATTTGTTTACATTTTTGGCGATTCCCACGACGCAGGATCGGGCCGCATCGGGACAAACCGCTTCGACTTCGGCGTCGTCCGACGACGGCATTCGATTCGAGGGCGTGAGCTTTCGGTATCCGGGACAAACGAAATGGGCCGTGGAAAAACTGAATCTATCGGTTGCCCGAGGCGAAAGCATTGCGCTCGTGGGGCACAACGGCGCCGGAAAAACCACGTTGATCAAGCTCCTGACGGGCCTGTACACGCCGAACGAAGGTCGAATCACGCTGTTCGGCAAGGATATACGCGATTGGGATCCGAATGAGCTCCGCCGGCAGATCGGCGTCGTGTTTCAAGATTTCAATCGGTATCAAATGACGGTGCGCGAAAACATCGGGTTTGGCAGTACCGAACATTTGACGGATGATGAACGCCTGAAAAGAGCCGGTGATCGAGGTGGAGCCACGGAAGTGGTCGAATCGTTGTCGCTGGGATTCGATACGCAATTGGGAAAATGGTTCAAAGACGGAACGGAGCTTTCCGGCGGGCAATGGCAGAAGATCGCGTTGTCGCGCGCATTCATGCGTGAAGAAGCTTCGGTGCTCGTCCTGGACGAACCCACGGCGGCATTGGATGCGGAAGCGGAGCACGCGGTGTTCGAGCGGTTTCGACAATTAGCCAAAGGCCGCACGACGTTCCTCGTGTCGCATCGTTTTCCCACGGTCCGCATGGCCGATCGCATTCTGGTGCTCGATGGCGGATGCGTGATTGAAGAAGGTTCGCACGATGCGCTCATCGCGCAGGGCGGCAAATACGCGAAGATGTTCACGTTGCAGGCGGCGGGATATCAGTAGGGACGAACCTCGAGGTTTGTTTCGCCAAGCGTAGGTTTTTCTTGACCATCGTCGGTTCGTCGAGTATCCGAGGACAAACGCATGGTATGGATCATCTCGGCGCCTCGACTGAGCCGATTGCGGCCGGTTGTTTGTCGCGGTAAATCAACAAACCTGCCTGGGGTTTGGCTCGAGCCGAACGAGACTGTTTCCGCTCCTGAAACGGACCGCGTCGACGTCACGAGCCGGGGCTCACAAGAACATGTCGAAATCACGCGGCGGCCGATGATGAAATCGCCGAATGATGCGAATCGGCTGGGCGCGGTTGGCGGCTAGAAACGAAAATGCGGCTTTGGTTTCTCCGGGCAATTTGCTGATTTCCGCGCGAATGACGTGTCCACGGGCGCCATCGGAGTATCCGATCACGACGGCATCGACTTCGTTTTGGGTCGGGTCGAGGTCCATACGGAAATATCGACGTTCGCCGACTTCGGCCATCGTGATGCCTTGTTGTGGTTTCGTGCTCAACGTTCGGGCCGCACCTACGGCCAAAGAATCAATGCGACAAAGCACGGTCACCACATCGCCTTGTCCTTCATAAGCTCGGCAATCGTGCCGCGTCGAGGAAATCGCCCGCGAGGGAGAGACCTGCGCGGTCGCGCGAAGCTCGGGCTTGGGGTTTGTCCCCTGCCCCTTGTCCCAATCCACGACCCCACGCAACATCTCGAAGGTTTTACGATCCGAACTTTCCCACGAGATAGCCGCATCGCCTTTCAGAGGAACCGTGGCGGAGTTGTCACCAAGCACCGACGTTTCGCCGCTGCGCAGAGATACCAGGTGCCCCTGATGAACGACGGTCAACTGCTTCACGCCGCCCTTGGCATTCACGACGACGCGCATGTCGGAGGGTAGTTCGGGAACGACAATCGCCGCCGGCGGAGTTTCGACGGGCGTTTCGACCAACGCTCCAATCGGCACGACTTCGGGCGCCGGCGCTGCGGGGGCAATCTGCTCGGGCGCAGGCTCGGACGCCTTGGGTTTGTCCTCTACCGAGGGATTGAGAAACAGCGTGGTAAACGCGAAAAGGTAGGCGAGTTTCACAGCGTCCTCAGGAAGGCGAGAAGCGCGGCGCGATCGTCCGCAGCCAAGTGACTGGTTTGTCCCATGCGATCGAGGTTGTCGTCGAGCAGGGCTTCGAGGGTTGCGTATCGGCCGTCGTGAAAGTACGGCGCCGTAGCTTCGAGCATGCCGAGGGGCGGCGTTCGGAAGGCAGCGCGTGACTCGTCTTTGGCCTTGGATCCAACGTCGTGAACTTGGCGATCGCTCGTGCCGCGGTTCAAGTCATGGCAGGTGTTGCAGCCGAGTTTGTCCGACATATACAGGTCGCGCCCTCGCGCAACGAGCGTTTCCGCCGCGACAGGCGGGGTTGGTCGTTGTGGAACGAAGAGACCTTCGCGCAGGTACGTGGCCAGCGACGCAAGATCGGAATCGGGCAAACCTGAACCGCCAAGGCGCACGATGGTTTCACGAATGTTGTCTTCGAGCGTCTTGTGCACGCCGTGCCAACCGTAAGGTCCCTGTTCGACGTGACCGGCGAGCGTCAAGGTTTGTCGAGGACCATCTCCCAGCCGCCACACGACGCCGTCGTCGCGACCTTCCGGATGGCAACTTGCGCAGGCTCGCCCGTCGCGGGAGATGCGGCGATCCGTTTCGGCATGAAACAACTCGCGACCGCGCGCGATGTCCGCGCGGACGGGATCCGAACCGACGGGGATCGTATCGATATCGCCCGAACCAAGACTGACGACGGACAGATCATGCGAGTGTTGATTCCACACGACGGCGATGTTTGTCCGAGCATCGACATCGATGCCCGAAGGGCCTTCGCCCACGCGAAACACGCGCTGTGGTGCAAGCGCGGGATCGAGTGATTGCGCATCGAGCTCGACAAGTTCGCCGGTGCCTCGAGACGCGACGAGCAGCGTGTTGCCCAACGTCGCCGTCGCTCGAGCTTGCCGTGCGGGAGAACCTACGGGCGGAACGGCGGAACCCACGAAAGCTTGGGCGGAGATGTTGATGAAGTCGTGCGGAACGTCGCCTTCGACCGCGCCAAGAGGACGTTCACGAGCAACGTCGATCACGGCGACGGAAGGCGCGGACGTATCGCTTTCGATCGACACGCCGCCATACCCGGAAGCGATGAACTGCTTGGTGCTTTCGCCGTTTTGCACGATGAGGTGCGCCACGAAAAGCCGCGTACCCGATTCATTGAGCACAGGCGCATACGCCAGCGACGACGTCGGATGAATCGTTTTTGCTCCAACCAATTCGTCGACGCGATTTCGATACTTGCCGCCGAGCATGCGCACTCCACGAACTCGAGGAGCTTCCCCGGACGAACCGCCGTCGAGATCCACGACGGAGACGGCGTCACCGACGGCATGCGTGACAAACGCTCGCCGGCCATCCGGAGTCACGGCGATCCCGCGAGGTTCACGCGCCAAAGGGATGGAATAACGAGGTGCGAGGGATTCGGCGTCGAGGGCGGTCAGCGCTCGACCATAAGCGGACGTGACAAACAGGGCATCGTTGGCGCCGAGGGCCAAGCTCCAAGGTTCGGCGGGAACGTCCACCCGAGCTGCCGTCGTGGCTTCGCCCGCGGCATCGATGTCGACGATGCGCACTTCGTTGCAACCACGCATGGCAACGGCGAGTCGATCGGAGGAGAGAAGAAGGACATCGCCGGGAACGCATCCGAGCGATGTGGTGACGACGGATCCGGTGACGAGGTCGACGCGGTGCAGCGCCTGGTTGTCGCTATCGGCGACATACGCGACGAGGTTGCCGCGATCGAGGGCAACGGTGCTTCCGCGAGGCCATTGCGCTCGAGCCGTGGTCATTGTTGTCGGCGCAGCCGGCTGGGTTGTGGCGCCGGCATCCGGAGAGAAGAGGATGCCGCAAGCGAGACTCGTGAGCGCAAAAGCGCGGAAGGGCCAATGCATGACCCGCCATGGACGAGTGGCCTGGAAAAAAGATTTGAAGGTTTTTTCAGGTCACTCGATGATCCGCCCACACGCACCGTTTGGAGCCCGATGATGACCGCCGACGCGACGACACTGTTGCAATCGCTTGAAGACGCCACGCGAGGACTGCTTTATCCAAGTGAGTCGGACTTCCCGATCGAGCCGTTCGATTTCGGGGAAGCAGAGCCCAGCGCCGAAGCGTTGCTCACGCTGCGAAAACTCGGGCCCGATACGCACGTCGATGACCCGACGCTCGACGCCTTCTTCGAAGGTTTGACGCAGGTGTTCGAGGAAGCATCCGACGACGACCAAGCGACGGCGAAGCGCTTTCAGACCTTGAGGAGCCTGCTCGAAGACAACCTCGAAGACCTCCGCATCTATCGCCTGGGGAACGTGGACATGGAGCTGTTCGTCCTGGGTCGCCACGCATCGGGCCGGTGGATGGGTGTCCGGACAAACGTCGTCGAGACCTGAGTCAATCGCTCGAACGCGCTTCGATGGCGTTCTGCACGGACGTGGATACGGCCGAGAGAAACTCGTAGCCGGTACGTTTTTCGATCTCGTCGACGCTGGTTCGATACTTCTCCCAGCCTTCATCGATGATCCCGGTTTCGTTGGGCATGATCACGGCGATGACTTGGGTCGATGACTGCACGTCTCTGGCAGTTTGTCCGGGCTGAAGAACCACGACGATCTTGAAGAAATGCTTGGGAACGGCCACGTCCTTGCCGATCGTGTCGGCGACGCGTTTACCCGGGGGGAACACCCCGCCGGCCATGACGAACAGCTCACGACCTTCGCGCGTCGCGAGCTTTTGACAATGTTCTTCGAGGCGCAACCAAGGGCCGGCGTTGAGGTCGTGGTATTGCGGCAAGATGTTTGTCATCAAGAACGTCGTGCGATTGTCCTCGGGGCTGCGCGTTCGTTCTTCCGAACGCACCATGTGCCCACGGTCGTAGCCGGAGTTGGTGTAGTCGTCGTGACTCACGCGTCGGAACTCGGAGGGCAGCTCGCGGTCTTCGAGGAACTTGCCCTTGAGACGAGGTGCCGAGCCAAACCAGCTCTCGTTCAATTCCCAGCTCACCCAGTTCGCGCCGTTGCGTTTGCCGTTGTACGAGAGGGCGTACTGCGGCTTGCGCATCAGGTATTCGTCGTCGGGGGTGTCGTCGGTCGGCACGCCCATGGCGAGATGGATGCTGGCATCTGCCGGGACGTTTTTGGGGGGTTTTACCGGACCATCCGAGCGCGGTTCTTGCGTCGGGGTCGAACGGGGGTTCGTCTTTCCAGTCGTCTCGGTTCGTGGCGGGGTGATGATGTCATCGAGGATTCGGTCGCCTCGACAAGCAGCGACCAAGACGCCCGGAATACCGAGCAGCGTTGCGACGAACGCCAACCACTTGCGGGAAGACCCACTCGAACGAGAAGAGCGACGACTCACGAAAATACGCCTCGTAATGAAATCCTATATCATGCGCGACATGCACCCGCTTAACGGCGGTCATGACCATTGTCCCGGTGCAATGCGCGGCTCGCGGTTCGACCGATTGTGTCAAGAAGGTGGCGAACATCCATGCGTACGCGCTAACGTCGCGTCGATGTTGATTGGCCAGGGCGTGTCGTTGAACGCTCTCGATGGGTGCGTGCTGCGCGCTGCGTTGCGCCACGATTCTGCCTGCGTCCGCTCGAAGCGTGAACGGAGGGCCAAGCTCGTGGAGATCGCTGCGTGAGGATCGTCCAGGGGTATTCGATCGGCTCGTATTACAAGCTGGGTTCGCCTCAGGCCGGGCTGAACGCGAATCCCATGCGCGGGCTCGTGTACCTCGTGACAAACCAACGCAAGGAGCCTATTCCGAGCTCGATTCAGCATCCTTTGCATCCGAGCAATCAGATCCAGCGCCTCGAAACGCCGGGGCATGCGTACACGTACGTCGCCGACATCCTTTCGATGCATGGTCGCGATGTGCGTTCCGCGCTCGGAATCACACGTCCGAACATCGCGTTGGTGCCCGTGCCCGCGCCCAACATCATGCGGCAAAATCGCATGACCGATCGTTGGCCCGCTCGAGAGCTCGCCACGGAGCTCGAGCGGCTTGGGTTTGGCAAGGTACGACAATGCTTTGTCCACAAAGAACCCACGCGACCTCGTTTCAGCTACGAAGAAGACCCGGCGCATGAGATTGCCGCTAACCTCGTGAACATCGGACGTCCTTTGCCGAGTGAAGTCATCGTGTACGTCGATGATCTCATCGTGAGCGGCGATCGCGTCGCGGCGCTGGATCAAGCATTTGGTCAACCCGCGGGGGCCGGCGTCATCACGACCGCGTTTGCCGACGAGAAGACGAAGCAAGATGCGTATCGTGCGCGCATCGTGGCGTTGTCGTACGACCACGGTCCGACACCGTGGAAGATCAGCTTGCTTTGACGTCGAGTTTTTCCGGAAGGAACAGTTCGAGCAGCGTGCCTAGACGCCGATCCACGTCGGGCCGAGCGATGAAGCTGCGCAAATCGTCCACGTTGGCCAGCGCCGTCGCGTAGTGTTCGAGCAACGCGAAGCCTTGAGTCACCAGCGGTTCGAGCAAATCACGTCGAGCGATGACGCGGTCCATGAGGAGAATTTTCTCCTGCAAGCTGTCGCCCCACAGGTCGCGAGCTCGCGGAACCGTCGACAGACGTGCCGAGTCGATGAAGACGAAGAAGCCTCGTTCGCTTCGAAACCACTCGTCGAGGTGTTTGATGATGCGGGCATCTTCAGCCACGAGAAGCTCGCGCTCGGCTTGGAGGCTTTCGCGCGTCGTCGGCGACTGGTTCGTCATGCCCAACCGTTCGTCGATCGCCAGAATTTCCGCGGGAATCTGAACCAAACGTCGTCGCCACACCGGGAGTTTTTCAAGCAAAACCGGAGCCCCGACGTGAGTGAGCCAGAGATGAGGCGGCAGTGCGCAGCCCATGATGTCGGCCAGCGTCAGTTTCCGTTCGAAGTCGGTCGCCGCTTGGATGCGGTCACGCCCCGGTCGAGCGTGAAACGTCGTGGCGCGAATGCCGGCCATGCTTTCGAGCACGAGCGCGACGGGCATACCGAATTCGAGACCGATGGCCGCAACGTGTTTCTCCGCCATTTCTTCGTGCGTGAACGGAGCGGGCAAACCCGTGGAATCGAGGCGATCGGTGCCACCGGAATGTCCGTAGTCGTGCCCGGCGGCGGCGAGAATGTCGCGCGCGAGAACGGCTGACGAAACGCCGGTTTCCAGCAACGCGGCCAGCGATTGCTTCAACGCACTCACGACGCCATCGATCGTTGGATACACCTCGAGCGCCGCACGTCGAATGTGCTCGGGAGGCAACGCCGGTCCGGGCCACTCGAGCAGCAACATGCGCAGCAGAACTTCGTGGTTGTGCAGCGCGCGATGAAAGGCGTTGTCGAATCCGAGCGCGCGTTCGATGCGTTGCATGCGGGCGTAGAACACGCGAGCAAGACGCTCCATCGCATCGGCGCTCATCGTGAAACGTCGCGCAGCACCAAGATCGATGCCTTCGATCAAAATCGAGCGCCGAAGAACCGGCGACAGGATCGGCCACGCGTTCGGACTGATCTGCGTTTGAACGAAGTCGCGCAGCGTCTTCTCGTCACGGCATGCAGCCGCGGGAAGGACCTCGTCGCTCGCATCACTCATGCGCCGCTACTCCATCCGGAAATGCACGTCGCGCATTGTCGGTCGCGTGCATGAGGCGGCGACGAATGCGCAAAGTTCAGATGCTCCGACGAAGTGGCACGAGTCATGTCGCGGACGTGGCGCAATCTTAGCGCCACTCGAGCCCGACTTGGGAATACGGACGTACAAGAACGACAGCGAGCGAAGCGATGACAATCCGGGCCTCGTGACCATCTGCGCGGACAAAGCTGCATTTGCACCGCGAATACAGCGCAAACCCGTCACTCGGTCGGTTCGTTCTCGACGGCGTCCTTGGTGTTCGCTCCGCTCAACTTGGCGCCCGTACGCGACGCTTTGAACAACACACTGCGTCGAAGATCGGCATCGCGCAGATCGGCACCATCGAGATTGGCATGCGCGAGATTGGCACCGGCGAGTTGGGCGGCGCGGAGACTTCCATTCGTGAGGACGGCGCGACTCATCTTGCTGCGCGAGAAGTCGGCACGCGGCGCGAGTACGTTCGGCATGTTGGCATCTTCGAAGTTTGCTTCGACGAACTTGGCTTGGCGAAAGTCGACTCCGTCCAGATTCGCTCCACCAAAATGCGCGGCATCGCCTTGAACTCGACCGAAGTTCGCGGCCCGCAGGTTCGCCTTTCCAAACTTCGCCTCGCGACAAGTCGCCCGGACAAACACGGCATTCTCCAAGCTCGCTTCCTCGAACACGCATTGATCGAGCGTCGCGTTTTCCCAGACGGACGCCTTGGCCTCGAGGTTTCGAAACGACGTTCCGGCAAGCGCCGCCCCGTCGGCGTGCGCTTGATCAAGGCGAGCGCCGTCGAATTTCGCCCCCTTGCCTCGCGCATCGTTCAGCTTGATATCCGGCAACACCGCGCGTTCGAAGATCGCCTCATCGAGCAGAGCGCCCGAGAAATCGGCTCCCAACGCATCGAGACTTCGAAACGACGCGTTCGGCCATTGGCCACGGGCAAACGAAGGCGCGCGTCCTTTGGCGCCATCGAAAATCGCTCCACTGCCCTGGGCCGTCGCAAAACACGCGTTGTCGAGGTTCGCCCCCGCCAAACGGGCGTTTGTCACTATTGCACGGGTCAAGTCGGCCCCACTGAGGTCGGCGTTCTCCAGATCCGCACCTTCGAGATCCGCATCGATCAACCGCGCGCTTCCAAGACGAGCCCCACGTAGGTTTGTCTTGGTAAACTTCACCCGGGTCAGATCATGCCCGGACAAATTCGCCCCATGCATGTCGAGACCGCTCAGGTCCGCGCCGACCACCACGAGATCATGCAGCGGTGCGGGGACACCGGAACGCAAACGTTCGATGACCGTTGCTCGAATGCCCGTTTCTTCCGTCGCGGACACGGCAACCTGCGCGTCCGGCGCCGAGACGGGTCGAACATCGCGAGGTTCTTCCGGAGAAACGATCGGCACGGCAGGCTCGACGACCGCTGCGGGCGCGGGGTCTTTCGCAGCGATCGCAACTTCGGCCGGAAGCGGCACGGCCGCAGGCGGAACGAGGGCCGGCACGACCATCGGCGGAGGTTCGACACGAGCCGGAGCATCCGGGTGTCCAAGCAACTCGCCGAGCGACGGGGGCTTGAGCGGCGGCCCCGGTTCCACACGTGGCGGTGCGGGAGTGCTCGTCGCGCCGACCACGTTTGTCGCAGTGTAGGCCGCGGAAAGAGCGTCCAGTGTGGCGTCATCGACGGTGTGCGTTTGTGGATCTTCGATGTTGAACGCGGCGGCGGGCTTTTTCGGCGCCACGGGACCGGCCCACGGCGCGCCGGGAATCGGGGCGGCAACGGGCGCAGGTTTGACGCTGTCGCCTGCGGCAAACGGCGTCACCGCCGCACGTTTGGCGGCGAGCTGCTCGATGTCGATGGCGCGTGTCGATTCATCATCACCGAATGACCGCGGCTCGAATTTTTTCCCCTCGGGTTTGTCAAAACCACTGACACCGGACGGGCTCGAAGCAAACGGCGTCACCGCGCCGCGTTTTGCTTCGAGTTTGTCCAAATCGATGGCCCGGGTTGCATCGTCGTCGTGCGCCGGGCGACGCGGAGGTGCTGCGGGAGGAGGCGGAGGCGTGCTCCGGGGTGCGGAGGGTGCGCCCGCGACAAACGGCATGGCCTGCGCACGTGCGCCGACGTCCGGACTTGCCGCGACCGTGCGCATGAGCGGATCTTGGTCGACGTCGACTCGTGGGCGCTGCGGGGCTGCCGCCACGAACGGCACCACCGTCGGCGCTCCCGGAGGTTTGGGCTGAAACGGCAGAGCCGGTCGAATGCCGCTGTCTTCACGCGCAGGCAACGTCGTGAAGATCGGCGACGGAGACGAAGCCGGAGAGTTTGTCGCGAGCGGCGCCGGAGCCGGTGCCCGAAGCACCTCGGCCGCTTCCGGCCAACGCACGGGATTGCCGGGTAATTCGACGTCTCCGAACACCCGCAAACGTGGCAGCACGTCCAGCGAATCGAGAGGCAGAGCGCCGCGAAAAACCACGGACGCGACGAGTTTCTCCGTGTCGATGACGAGCGTGTCCGCGATCAAGTCGACCACTTGGTTGTGGCTGATCGCGTTGTTCGCAATGAAAAACACCCCCGCTTTCCCACGCATTTGCGGCAACCGCGATTGCACGCGCGGCATCGTCGGATGCATGCCGTCGAGCACGATCCACTCGTCACCACGCAGATGTTCGACCTGCTGATCGAGCGGCGCGGCGTTGAAGTAACGAAAGTCGAATCCGTTCGGGAAATCCGCGACGGTGGATTCGATGCGCGCCAAATCGGTGATGCCCGCGAGACGTTTGCGCTGCGGCCATTGTCGACTGATGGGTCCGAAACCGATGGCTTTCGCTGGGTTTGTCGGATCGCAAATGCTGGGCAAACCCGGCGCTCCCGTGGGAACGCCGACGGGATTTTCATCACTCCCCGCGCCTCCCCACGTTCGTTCGTAGACGAGCGGAACGCGTTCGAATGGTCGGGGATGTTGGGGAGCGTTTGCGGCACGTTCGCCGAAGATATGCGCGGTTTTGTCGATGAGACTGCGTTCGCGAATCAGAGCCAATCGCGCGGAGAGCGCCGGAGTCGGTCGCCCTTGCGGGGCGCACGCGTGACCGAAAAGAATGACGGCGGCATTCGGAAGAAAAGGCGCCAATTCACCGGCTTCGACCAGACTCGATTGCGGATTGGCGTCACGGCGTCGATCTTCGAGCACCAATTCGAGCGGAGTGGTCGGCCAGGCCGTACGTTCATGCACGAGCGACAACGTGATCTTGACGATGAACGTCGCCCTCAAACTACCTGCGCTGCGCCACAAAACGGACCCGCAGGAAACAGGTTTGAGCGCGGAAACGGGGATAGGAAAAGGACCGGGCGAAGTCACGGACGAATACTTGAAGGGCGACGTGAATGAACGACCGAAAATTGACGGTAACTCCAGGCGTCGTTTGGGCGCAAGACGCTTCAAAACATAAGAGCCGAGCCGCACGAAAGAGCCCTTCCTTCAAGCATCTGAAGCATTATGCTGGCCCGCATCATGTCCGAATCCTCCACGACCGAGCCGGCGACCGCCGGGGCGACCGCGAGCAGCACGACGACCGCCGCGAATCCACGACCGCGACTCGGCGATTTGCTCGTGAATGCAGGCCTCGCCGAACGCGCCGTGGTCGAACAAATTGCCGTCGATGCTCGAGCCCATAAGGAACGCCTCGGAGAATCATTGACAAGGCATGGAATCGTCGAGCCTATCGACGTGTATCGAGCCCTTGCCGCTCAATGGCGACTTCCTTTTTCAACGGTCGAATCGCTGGCGCCGCTGCTCGATGCAACGTTATTCGAAGCTTTGCCCCGGGGATATCTGGAACGAAATGGCATTTTCCCCATCGTTCGCAGCGATGCGGATGTCGTCATTGCCACGACGAACCCTTCGGTCGTCGTCGACGACGTGCTCAAAGCCTTGCATTGCCGCGCGGCCCGTTTGGTGCTCGTCACGCCGACCGATTATCGGCGTCTGTGGATGCTGACGGATCTGCGTCGAAATCAGGATGAAAAAGTCCTTGCCAGTCCCGTGGTGGCTGGAACGCGACCGCCCGATCAACCCGACCTTTTGGCCCACGATACCCAAGCCCACCCGCACCATATCGCGATTTTCGAGGCCTTGCTCATCGAAGCCATTTCGGAACGAGCCAGCGATATTCACCTCGAGCATGAAGGAACGCGCGTACGAATTCGTCTGCGGGTCGACGGCGATTTGTGGGATTTGGATCGAATTCACGTCACCCCGGCGGATCTCACCGGCCTCGTGAACGTCATCAAAGTTCAAGCGCACATGGACATCGCCGAACATCGCATTCCGCAAGGTGGGCGCATTCGGCGTCATGCGGGCGGCAAAGCCTTCGACATGCGGGTGCAGACGCAACCGAGTTTGCACGGCGAAAATGTCGTCATTCGATTATTGCCGCAAGAAACCAAAGTCCTTGAAATCGAGGATTTGGGTTTTTCGGAGAACGTGGCGCGTGGGTATCGTCGGCTGCTCGATAGTCCGGGGGGACTCGTTCTCGTCGTCGGTCCGACGGGATCGGGCAAATCGACGACGTTGTACGCCGGTCTGCAATACGTGGCCAAGGACACGACACGCAAAGTCATCACGATTGAAGACCCGATCGAATATGCCATTACGGGAGTGCAACAAGCTCAAGCTCGGGCCGATTTGGGTTTTACGTTCGCCAACGCGATGCGCGCGTTCGTGCGCGAAGATCCCGACGTCATTCTCGTCGGAGAAATTCGCGATGGGGAAACGGCGTTGGAAGCGATCCGGGCTTCACAAACCGGTCACCTCGTGTTGTCGACGCTGCATTGCAATGACAGCATCGATGCGGTTCAACGCCTGATCGACCTCGGCATGCATCCCAATTCGGTGGCCAGCGAGCTCGTGGCTGTTTTCGCGCAGCGCCTCGCCAAACGAATTTGTGAAACGTGTCGGGTGCAAGTCGAACCGGATCCGGAAATCGCGGGCGAATTATTTCCCTTGGGTTGGCCTGCCGATTTGCCCGTATTCAAAGGGCGTGGCTGCAATCGTTGCCATCGTCGAGGAACGCAAGGACGCATTGCCGTCGTCGAGTTTCTGCGGCTCGGGCCGACCATTCGCAAAGCGATATCGCGTCGCGTTGCGGTGGACGAATTGCGCGACATCGCCCTCGAATCGGGAAGCATTGCGATGCGCCAAAGCGCGCTCGACTTGGTTCGAACCGGAACGATACCTCTTTCCGAAGTGCCCTGGGTTCTACCCGCCGAACGAATGGCGGAAACATTACTCGAAAAGACATCGAGCGACGCTCGTCAAACCACTGCGCCCAACGAAGACGCCACAACCCCCAAAGCTGACGCCTCATGAATTCGCCCATTTTGAATACGAGACTCGTCACTTGCCGCATTCTTTCGTACGCCGGATGGATCGAAGCTTCCATGCGCCTTGCTCCACGCATGGCGTTCATCGATCACCTCAATCGACCGGATCAATTGTATCGGCTGGTGGATGTGAAGCTTCCGGGCCAAACCGTGCATTTGCCATTTTTCGCGCTCACCCGTTCATCGACCGTCGCGGTCGTTCCGATGGATGGTGCGGAATCACCTCCGCGCCTCGATGGACGGCAATCCCATAAGACCGAGTGGCTGTTGCACAATGGGATCATCATCGAAGGGACGTTGGATCTTTACGAAGGGATTCGCATATCCGATCACTTGGCCCATCGCGCCGGATTCATTGCGCTCCATGATTGCACGATTTACATGCCGGCTTCGTCGGGACCGACGACGGTTTTTCCACGCGTACCATTCTTGGCGCTGCAAACCGATCGCGCCATCGGCACATCCGAAATCGACGATGGGCCGGTGCACGAATAATTTCATGGCTCCGCACGCGCCTTCACGGAGCGGGCGGCGAAGGCATTGCACAAGATCCCGCCCCCGGCGGCGGAGGCGGCACGCAAATGCCTTCGTGACAATGCAACGGCGGCAGGTTGTCCGGAGCAACCGGACAATCTTCATCGGCTTCGCATGTCGGCACACAACCTTTCCCGCCCATCGGTAGGTCGAGGCAAACGCATCCCGACGCGTCCGGCGGGCATTTATCGACGCATTCGTCGTTCGTTGCACAAGCCGGCGGACGCGGTGGCCGAGGTGGTTGTCCGACGGTATCGTTCGCACGAGACAAACGATCGGCCGATTCGGCGGCATCGTCGCCGGTTTGGCTGGAATTGACGCAAGCTGCGCCCCCAAATAAGCTTCCCAAAATAAAGACCATGGAGCCAATCGTCATGCGCATCATTTTTTCCTCGTAAAGGCACCGGAATACGGGGGTGCGAACGCGAATCGTCTCGCACCGGGATTCGAGCCATCGCCCGCTGCCATTGCCCGCTTTCATTGCACCGACCGTGCCGCACTGAATTCAACCGGGATTTTCAAAAAAACGAATCCGCCACACGCCGATCCTGCATGTTGCCGCTGCGAATTCTGCACAAACATGCACGGCAATGCTCGACGACACGATGGCGGCGTGCCATCCTTGGGCCGTGCGAGCGGATCGACATCGTGAAATTTCCGCCCTGGTGGCCGCGTTTGTCGCGCACGTCCTTTTTCTTACGCTCGCGCCTCGACCACCTCTCGAAGAAATCTCGGCTGCTCCGGAAATCGCCGATACCGCCGCGGATACGACCATCGATATCGATACGACGCCCGTTGCGCGGCAAAACACATCCGAAGCGCCGGCGCCTATCGCCCCGAGCCCGCCGCCGGAATCGGCTTCACCGGGCGCGACGCGAGTGCCGTCTCCGTCGCCCATTGCATTGCCCGAGGCCGAAGAAGAATCCGAAGAAGTTGAATCGGAAAAGCCCGCGGAACCGCCGATCGCCACGGCCCCCGCAGCGCCCGAGGATAACCCGGCCAAACCAGCGCCGCCCCCGGCTCCGGCGGACGAATACGGTTCTTTGCCCCCTTCCGGCGGAGCAGGAGCTTTGGGTGTGCCTGGTTTGTCGGGGCCATTGTGGTCGATTCCGGGCGTCGTTCCTTCCGCGGATGTCCCCAAACCCGCTCCGACCACCATCGGCGCAGCGCCCGTCGTACCGAGTGACGTCGCCTCACGCGTCCTTTCGGGCACGCTTCATTCGCGCGACAAGACACTCGGGCTCGAAGTCCCCGGAGCCGGCGTCGTGGCCTCGTCCATTGCCGATGCCTTGCGAAATTCGGCATTGACCGACATGAAAGGGACATTCGAGGTCAAACTGGCGGGCAACGGCACGGTCGAAAGCGTGCGGTTTGTCGGATCGAGCGACGGAGACGCATCGCAATGGGCCGCAGTTGCCGAAGCGGCACGGCGATCCCTCGGCGGTAGAGCATTGGAAATGGGCCCGGACAAACAACCCGTGACCGTGATTGTCAAAGTGGAATCAAAGATTCAATACCCGGCCGGGACCAAAGAAAAATACAGTGTGCAACCCGTATGCGCCAATGAGGTCGTCGAACAACTCGCGGCGGCGATCGAAGGCGCGATGCAAACCGGCGGTACGGTGCGCGGAATTCGAGATGATCGGGGTCAATTCATTCCGTACAGCGAGCTCGATGAAGAGCGGAAGCGACGATTTTGCATTCCCATCGGTATTCGAGGCAAAGGCGATTTGTCCAACATTGGTGCGCATACGACAAACGTCGTCAGCTCGTCTTTTCAGGTCAAACGTGCGGGCGAGCAAGCTTTGCCTGCGGAAGGACCATTACCCGTCGATCGCAATGCACCATGGTTACCGGTTGCAGAAGGAAAAACCAGACCTCCGCCTCCACCGCCCAAGAAAAAGAAGAAACCGAAGCCGCGTCGCGGCAGCTTCGCCCCGGTGCAGATCAATCGTTGATTGCTGCGAAAAACATGGTCAGCATCCGATGGGTCAATCCCCAAACGATGCGATCGTGCACGGAAAAACCCGGCAATTGCAGCGTCTTACCTTCGTGTACATAAGGAAACGTCAACGCCGTTTCGCCTCGAGCCAACGGTCCGATGGGCACCCAATAGGTTTCCACCACCTCGGGACTCAAGACAAACTCGGGATGCTCATCCGTGTGCATCGCGAAAATAAATGGCGTGACGAGCATTGAGTTGCGGTTGGATCGGATCATGGCCGGTATGCTCGGCATTCGAGCGACGAAGCGCGCATGGGATTCCAGATCCAATCCCACTTCCTCGGACGTTTCTCGAAGCGCCGTGACGAGCAGACTTGGATCTGTCGCATCACGTTTTCCGCCGGGAAATGCCATGTGCCCGGACCATGGATCTCCTTCGCGTTCGGCGCGACGAATCAAGAGAACTTGCGCCTCGTGATGATCGCGCGGCGCTCGAAAAATGACCGCGACGGCGGCGCGTGCGTCATCCGCGGGCGGAGGATTTTCGCGGGATTCCAGCCGTGAAACGATGGTGGCGAGAGCGTACGAAGACACGAACGCGAACGTAGCAGCTCGAAGGACGATCGTCACGCGGGCAAGGGGTTTGTCAAGGACGCGATAATGGCGAGATTCCTCGGGGTGACATCGGCGGCGCAGATCTCGACGACGCGTACGTCGTATCCACGTTCTTCGAGCGACGCAGCCCGATCGAGGGCGACCGTCACTTCGAGCGCGCGGGCGAGCATGGCGCGAGGCAACGAGAATCGACGCATTCGTTCGAACTCGATCGCGCCTTGCCGTTCGTGTTCCGCGAGTTCGTCCGGTGTCGCCGGGGACAAACCTCGCCGCGATAACGCTTGGGCGACGAGTTCGGCAAATGGACGATGAGCGCAACGTCGATTGAGCCCGTGCATCTCTTGCCCGAGCTCCACGGCGAGCCCGCGATGTTCCAAAAGACGAACCAAGGACCAGCGCTTTCGTCGAGCGTCCATGGTTTCCGCGAGGCTCGTTTCGACACCTTGTTGCCGAGCGACGAGGTTGGACAAACCCAAGGTTTCTTTTGACAACACGAAGCCCGCACGAGCGGCGATGCTCGACAAAGGAATGCGCGCAGGCGGCGGGATCTTCTGCAAACAACACGAAACGAGCACCACGGCGCAGCGCGCGTCACCGGCGTCAAGAATCAAACGGTCGCCGAGGGCGCCGCAAGCGTGCAGTCCAATGGCCAGATCCTGCTCGCGTAAGCCCAGCGTTTCGCGGGTCGCGTCGAGCAACACGAACCTGGCGCGAGTGCCTGCGGCGAGGCGCTCCGCGGTCGTCACGCGCTCGGGAACTCGTTCAATGCCTACGGCCTCGCGTTCAAAAACTTCCGCGGCAATTCGAGTGAAATGGCCTCGGCCGGCGCCTACGTCGACCACGCGTTCGGCGCGGGCGGCGAGCGGCGCGACGACGTCGAGCAGAGCTTCGATCTCGCTCTGTTTGCGTCGCGATACCGAGCGATTGTTTTCGATGCGCGTGGGTTTATCTTGATGAACTTTTCCGGGCAAGCGCGTGACTTCGGTCAGATGTCGAGCAAGTTCGGCGAGGGACGGAGGTACGTCCTTCAGAACGGACAAACGGGCGCCAAGTCCTTCGGATTCGCAGCGAACGAGTTCGTCTTGGGATAACGCCCCGAGAAATTCGGTGTAGCCGCGGGATGTGCAGAACTGCGGCGGGTCGGCGCCGCGCGGACGTTCCGCGGCGATGTCGAGTGCCGGGACGACCGCGGTCAGCGCGCTGGAGAGCAGTTCGGAAACGGGCTTGGACATGTTGATTCGCGTTGCGGCGGCGAGAGTATCGACGTGTCAAAAAACGCGCCAGTGTTCCGAAACTCTTCTATTCGGGCGCGAGTCCGTGTACGCTTGACCGAGACCATTCCATGGCGACTTGTCCCACCTGCATGACGCAATATCCCGATGACGTAACGACTTGCTCGGCCGATGGATCGACGCTGGTGGGGGACCATGTTCTGCCCAGCAAGGATCTATCGCTCAAGCCCGGCACGACCGTGGGGGAATATCGGATCGAGCGCAAGATTGGCGAGGGTGGGTTTGGCGCCGTGTACAGCGCTGTTCATCCGGTGATTGGAAAGTCGGCGGCGATCAAGATACTTTCGCCGCAATTCTCAGCCGATCCGGTGATGGTTTCGCGATTCATCTCGGAAGCTCGAGCGGTCAATCAGATTCGCCATCGCGGGATCATCGATATTTTTGCGTTCGGCAAGCTCGATGACGGGCGGCAATATTACATCATGGAACTTCTCGAAGGAAAAACCCTCGAGGAGTATTTGCGTGAGCGGGGTCGATTACGACCGGCGGAGGCATTGCCTATTTTGCGTCAAGTGGCCCGGGCGCTCGATGCGGCGCATGCGGCCGGAATTGCGCATCGCGACTTGAAGCCGGAAAACATATTTTTGGTCTTCGACGAAGACGGCACGATCATGCCGAAACTGCTGGATTTCGGCATAGCGAAATTGCTTGGTGATTCGCAGCAATCGAAAACACGCACGGGCACGCCGATGGGCACGCCTTTGTACATGTCCCCCGAGCAATGCCGCGGAAAACAAGTCGATCACCGAACGGACATTTATTCGTTTGGCATCATG
>CAYSYX010000158.1:0-18035 GCA_964435055.1 uncultured Polyangium sp.
AGTTCGTCCTCGGGAACGGGTGGCACGGGCGCATGGGCTCCCGATGGCGGCGGGTTTGTTATGACAACCTGCGTGAACCAGATTTATCTCTGCGGCGACACGATCGACATCGACGGCGACGGCCTCATCGATTATCAAGATCCGGATTGCCTCGGGCCTTGCGACAACAGCGAAGACGGCTTGAGTCTCAACATTCCCGGCGGTGATGGTCCGGCGTGCACCGTCGATTGTTATTGGGATTCAAACTCGGGAAGCGGCAATGACGGTTGCTACTGGAATCACCAATGTGATCCGCTGTCTGTCGCTCCAAACTATTATCCCGAGCCTTGGAACGGGAACAAGTGCCAATACAACGCCAACGCCAACACGCCTGGGACAAACCTGAGCTGCGATCAGTTGCTGAACCAACAGCCGGCCACCTGCTTGTCCATTTGCCCGGATCTGACACCAAACGGTTGCGACTGCTTCGGTTGCTGCGTCCTCTACAAGGACGGCAAGGAGTACGGCCCGGTTTGGCTCGGCACCGAAGACGGCGCCGGCAACTACACGTGTAAACTGGACAAACTCGGCACGGCGGACCAGGACAAGGCGTGTGCGCCGTGTACGCAGGTCAAGAACGAGTGTTACAACGGCTGTGGCAAGTGCGAGCTTTGCATCGGCAAGACGCCGGATGACCTTCCGCCCGAGTGTTTCCCGCCGCCTCCGCCGGATGGTGGAACCGACGGTGGTAGCAGCAGCAGCAGCAGCAGCAGTAGCGGTGGTGGCTCGGACGGCGGATCGCCTCCTCCGCCGCCTCCGCAATGCTCGACAGGCGTGCAGCCTTGCGGTTTACCGGGTCAGGACCTTTGCGCAGTCGGCTATTCGTGCATCACGGGTTGCTGCATCCAGAACCCGAAGTGAGTCGCCGATGGGTGACGCCGGGCGTCGCGGTTTTGCCCGACCCGGCGTCGGCCAAACTCACTTCACCTTCGAGCACAAATTCGGTGTAAGAACTTCCCCCGTCGAACGTCTTCATTCCGAGCGCTCGGACACGCATGAGGCCCAGCGTTCGAATGACGTGCGGCCTCGGGCCGTGTGCTTCGACAAACTTCGCAAGGAGCCTCCAGAATGCGCCTCTCCGTTATCGTTTCCGCGGCCACGCTCGCCCTCGTTTGCGGCTGTGGTGGTTCGTCGCAGGACCCCAACGACCCCGCGAATCAACAGAATCAATTCGGGCAATACACGCCGCCCGCAAGCAACACGACGCCGCCGGGTGGCTATACGGCCCCGCCAAACGGAACGACCACCGCACCTCCGGCCGGGACCGGAATGCCGGGCACGGGCGCGGCGAGCGGCAGCCCGGCAACGCCGATCGCGGTCCCCGCAGCTGCGGCGATTCAACCCCTCTTGACGCAACTCGCTGCGGGTGAAGTTCAAGGCATGCAACCCGAAGGTTCGGCCTTCGCCGGCAACTTCCAAGAGGGTCAAGTCCTCGAGCAACAGTTCACGATTCAAGCCGGCAAGTGCTACTCGGTCGTCGCGGCCAGCATGGGCATCCAAGAGCTCGACGTTCAGCTCGTTCTCAACCCCGCCCCGCTTCCGCCGCAAGTCCTCGCGCAAGACAACACGCAAGGTGGAACGGCCGTTCTCGGCGGCAAAGCCAGCGGTTGTTTCAAGAACGCGCTCCCCCTCGGCGGCCCGGGCAAAATCGTCGTGAAAGCGACGCGCGGTGCCGGTCTCGCCATCGCGCAGATCTACATCAAGTAGTCCACGCCAAACCCCGTTCAATCCTTTGGGGCTTCGGATCGCCCGCGGCGTTCTGCGCGCCAAACACATCGAAACCTCCGTCCTCCCTCGATTCGTGCACGACGTGCTCACGTTTCGCGGCCCGATCTTCGCAACGAGCGTCGACAGTTCATCGTCACGACCTCCAAACGACGCGTGGGGCGCGGAAGATGCAAACGCATGGATCCACTTCATCCGGCCCCGGTTCGTCCTCGCCTGAAAACAATCGCGAAACCCGCCGTCAGGATGAACCACTGGAATCCATTTTCAGGGTCGAAGGTTTATCGTGCAGGCATACGGCCGCCGAGCTCGCCCAATACTTGCGCAAACTATCGGGCGTGCTGAACGCATCCGTCTGTTTCACCTCCGAAACGATTTACGTTCGTTACGACCGGCGGTGCGTCAGCGAGCGGGAGCTCGTGCTGAAGATGGCTCACCGCGGGATTTGGCTGTATCCGTCATTTGGCGAGACAAACCAACGTTCATCCGTGAGCGCCGCGCGACTTGGTGCGGTCGTCGCGCTCTTGGCCAACGTCATCGGTTTGGCGCTGTGGCCCTCGGCTCGCAACGCCCTGCGGCTGCCATGGGTCGAACTGATGTTTGCCGTGCTGATGATCGTCGTTGCCGTACCGCCGATCCTCACGCGTGTATTTCGGATGCCGCGACGTAGTGGATGGCGGGCGGAGGTGGTGGCGCTCGTCGCCGCGGGTTTGGCCCTGGCCATCGGCCTTCTCAGTATGTTTGTCCATGCCGAGATCATTCCTTTGACCCCAAACTTTTTGCTCCGGGCGGGCCGACGAATCGGCGGCGCCGGAGCGCTTGCATTTGAATCCACGACGGCGATCCTCGGGCTTGTTTTTCTGGGAAACGAGGTTCGTCAGTACTTACTGCGTCAAACATTCGCCAACATGGATCAAGCCATTCGACACCGGTACGCGCGGGTGCGGCGCGTACTTCCCCACGGTGGCGACGAGTTTGTCCCTTGCCTGATGGTCTGTCGAGACGACCGTCTGCGTCTGGTCACGGGCGAAGTGGCGAAGCTCGATCTGCGACTGGATGGATCGGCGCGTATCGTGGGTGGTTCCGGGTGCGTCGAGGAACGGAGCTCCGGACAAACCATGTTCCGAGGCGAACGCCTGGTGTCCGCGGCCGTCACCGGACACGTCGAACACGTCCCGCGCGCGGATGCGGCGGTGGCCGACGACGCCCACATTTTGCGCGAGCTTCAGCGCATTGAACACCACGCGCTGGACACGACGGAGCGGCGTCTCGAGAACATCGTCACGTTGGCGCTGAACCTGGCGACCTTATGGTTTGCCGCGTTGGCCCTGCTGATCCACGCGCTCACCGGTCGGCATGCGTTGCACGCGGGTGTCGGCTTGGCTGCCACTGCCGTCCTGGCAGGTTCGGCGCCTACGGCGTTGGCGTCGAGCTTCGCGCTGATGCGGATCGTGGCCGTCATGCGCGCAAGATCCATGGGGTTCGTCATTCAGAACATCTCGGGACTCGAAGCGCTGGCATCGATTGACGTCGCCCTTTTCGACCTCTCCGGACGTGTTTATCTCGACGCACCCACTGCGGTGCGTGGGTTGTGGCATCGGGCGATCGCGTGTCGGCTGCTGAGCGAAGAGAGCGACGAGGTCGCGAGTGTCCTTCAACATCGGTACGGCATGGCCGCGAGTGGCCGATTGGATGGTGAGGACAAACGGCACATCGTCACGGAGCTGCGCCGGGCGGGGGCGCGAGTTCTGTTCGTGGGTGAACCGGATACTGCACAAATGCTCCCTGTCGACGTTTCGATCGCGGTTGCACCGGACACACTCCCGGTTTCGACGCGTGCGCCCATCATTTGCAGAAACGCGCGGCTCACGGCGTTGGTTTGGCTGGTCGATCTGGCTCGCGAGTTACGGCGGCGAAAACGCATGTTGCCGGCCCTGACGATTCTTTACGAAGTGTGCGTCGTTCCCTTGTGTACAGCGGGTTTGTTGTCGCCGCTCGCCGCTGCCGGACTGTCGTTCGGCCTGATGGTGGCGACGAGTTACGTGGCGTATCGAGTGGGATCGCGAGCCTCGGCGTCATTTAACCAAGACAAACGACTTTGGGGCCAAATCGGGCCGTTTTCCGTGGTTCCACCGGCCCGACGGGGGAGCTGACGGCACGAGCAGCGGCGTCGTCGGCGAGGCGGCGAAGAGCTGTCGCGGGGGCCGGCGAGGTGCACGGTCCCGACGAACGGTGACCGGGAAGAACTGCAAAAAACGCGCGAGAGGAACTCGCCGGCGAACAACTTCGCGAGTAAAGTTTCTTCGATGCGCTTTGCTTTTTTGGTTTGTACTTGTTTGCTCGTCATGGGAGCGAGCCCGATTTTGGGCTGTGCTCCTGCGGAAGACGCGCAACCTAAACAGCGGGAGCCGGAAAAACCTCCCGCACCTGGGGCGAAGATTTCCTTCGAGCCCGGCGACGACATCGAGCTTGGACTGCGCCAAGAACACGTTTTGAACGTCGTCGTCGATCCGCCCGAACATCAGGAAGTGAACTTCGTTCTTCTCGACGGTGCGCTCGACGCAACGCTTGATTACGCGAGCGTCGTGACAAACGACGAAGGTCGCGCGAGCGTGACGTTGCGCGGCCCGAACAAGGCCACGAAGTTTCGCGTACGCACGTGGATCATGGGCGGTCCTGGGGACGAACTATCCGTCGCGGCGGTCGGCGATGGGTTTGCCCCCATCGAAATCATCCCGCTCTATCAGGGAAATCGTCCGATCACCGAGTGGACGGCGAGCATCGTTCCCCGCGCGACATGCGCCGACATTTCGCCGCTGCTTCCGGCGGAAGTACCCGACTCGATCCCCGGGTTTGCCTTGGCGAACGAGCCGCTGATCATCGAAGAAGCCCCGGTCGGACCGAGCCTGGCGGTGACGGTGCGGGCGGGCGAATATGCTTGGGGATGTTCGGATGCGCGAGCTGAAATCGTCGGCGAAACGTTGAAGGTCAAGGTCGACATCATCGACAAACCGATCGTGGTTGGCGCGACGAACCTCGACGTGACCTTCGTGATGAAGCCGAACGCGGAGGCGTACGCGAACCTCTTGAACACGACGTCGGCGTGGGTGATCGACACGTTCATGCCTTTGGCGCTGGATCCGGGCATGGTTTTACTCGACGCGATGGCCGCGCGAGTCCCCGAAGCTCAGCTCGGAGCGTTTGCCGATGCCCGCAAAGCCGGCGCCTGGGATGACGCTGCGACAAACCACCTCGATATGCAGCAGATTCCGCTTCGTGACGCGCTGAACGAATGGTTTGTCACCGGTATCGCGGGCGAACCCATGACGTTCGTCACGGGGCTGAAGGCGATGCCGAAGGTTCCCGGAGCGGCGACGTTGTCACCGATTCAATTCGGAACGGTGCCTGCGCATGAAGCGGGCATGCCCGGCGCGCACTTGGCCAGCCTCATGCTCGACGTGGGTGACGTGATGCATTTGGGCGGCACCTTGTATTGGTTGCCTTCGCGTTACGTGGGAACGGTCATGAAGCAGCAAGCACTGCTCGGCGCGCCGGCGGGAACGACGATCGCGGATGCGTTGTCGAGCGTCGCCGCGTGTGATGAGCTTGGACAAACCCTGATCGGTTTCGATACGTGCGACGCATCGTGCCTTGCGGGACTGTGCCGGGAGGCGTTGGCTGCACGCTGGCTCGACGCCACGGAGATCTCTGGAATCACGGGCAACTTCGGACTCGTGAACATCGCCGCGGTGGCCACGACGCAAGTGGACCATCAGGCGGTGCCGACGTCGTTTCAAGGCACGTGGCTTGGCAGCATCACCGACGGCAACGTCGTGGCAAAAATCAGCAAGGCTGAACTCAAGGCCGAGCTTCCCGCGGTTCCTCCTCCACCATAGTCCTGTCACGGCTCGATTCCCTCAGCGCTCGCCCCGAGGCTCGTGCGATATCCTCGCGAGCCATGACGACATCATCTTCCTTTCCCAAGCGTCTGTTTCGACGAACCCGAGCTGCGTTTGTCCTTCCGCTCCTTGGGTTTGCGGTTGCCGTGTCCGGAGCGCCCAGTTGCACGACGGATACGGTGTCTTCTTCGACGACGGGCACGGTGGGCCCGAAGTTGGCGCCGGGTGATTTTTGTTCGACGCCGGCGGGCAACGTCATGCGCTTGCGCGTCGAACCGGCGACGATTTTCTTGGCGCAATGTTCGGCGGGAGAAACCTGTGCGCAACGCTCGGTGAAGTTTGTCCTGGATCCGGACGTTTGCGGGGCAACGCCGATTACGTTCGTGAGCTCGAAAGAAGATGTGGTCGCTTCGCCGATCGACAGCGCGTTCAACGTTTATACGGCGGCCACGAAACTCGATATTGCCGCCGGTACGGCGACCGGTTCGGCGACGATTGAAGGCACGGTGGAGGCGGCCGACGGCAAGACGATCACGGCGAAGCTGAACGTGGAAGTGCTGGCGGTGAACAAGGACGGGAGCGATATTGCGTGTTCGGGAACGGCGGCGATGGCCGGGTTTGGCGGGGGCGATCATCTTGCCGGAAAAGATGGTTTGGCAGGGGCGAGCATTTCATTGCCCAAAGGGGCGAGCCAGCCGAACAAGGGGAGTTATTTGTGGAGCGTCCCTGATTTCGATGTCGACATAGCTTGCGGATCGATGAAGATGTCGGCGGATTACGAGCCCCTCGGTCCGGCGGTAAAGTTTGGCCCGACAACCAAAAAGTTCCAGCGCGACGTGGAGATGACCATCCCGATCAATCCTGCGCGTATGCCGGAAGCCGCACGATTGCGTCATATTTCAATGCTCTATTCGAGCCCGGCGTTCGTCGAGCCGCGAATCGTTCCGGTATCGGATATGCGCATCGTCAAAGTCGGCGACCATTGGGCACTTTCCTTCAAGGCTCCGCGCCTCGGGACGTATCAAGCGATTGTCGCCAAAGATGCCGGCACCAAGACGTTTCCCCGGCGTTTGAGCCACCGCGGCATCGTGGGCGTATCCATGGGCGGCGGCGGAACGGCCATGTTCGGCATGCGTCATCATCACTTGTTCGACGCCTTGGCGCCGCTCGGCGGCCCGGTGGATCTCACCTGGATGCTGCAACATGTCGAATCGAATATCATGGGCGGATTTCGTCCCATTGCCAAAGGCACGCAACTGCCCGATATCAATTTGAATCCGACGCCGTGCACGACGAATACCGAGTGTGCGTCGGATGAAACCTGCGTGAACGTTCTTCCCGGTACGCCGGGCAAATGCGCATGGATTCCCGCCCCCAAAGATCCTTACGAACACAATTCCGTGTTTAATCATTGGTGGTACGAATATCCCAACAAAGGCAGCGGCGGTACGTTCTCCCGAACCGCGTACGTCCAGATCTTCCGCGACTTCGCCATCATGTTTGGCAATCCAAACGGTGATAACTTGACGCCCGGCGCCGAGAATCTTCCCGCGGGCGTGCGTCCGGACGATCCCTCGGTCGTGGGGGATCATGCGGGGGATACGTGTCATGTGTGGGTGGATCCGGTCGATGGGCCGGACAAAGCCAAGCAAGAAGAGATTGCGAACAATTGTCCGAAGGAGCGTTGTGCGCACACGCTGACGTTGCAGAACTATTTCGACGACGAATTCAATCCGGACGGCACGTTCCCGGTGATTACGTTTTGCGATGGTTCGCCGCAGCGCGAAGAGCTTTCGCCTTATGCGAATACGTGGTCTCCGCAAAACAACAATTTCCCGATGGAGCTCGTATTGGCGGTCGATTACAACGGCAATGGCGTACGTGACGAAATGGAGCCGGTCATTCGTTCGGGACACGAGCCGTGGTCGGATTTGGGCGTGGATGGAAAAGCCAGCAAAGACGAAGCGGAATACATGCCGGGGGTGAATGAAGATCCCGCGGGCGACGATTACGACGCGCAATTCAATCCGACGGGCACCGAGGGCAATTATCGTTATGAAATGGGCGAACCCTATCAAGACGTGGGGCTCGACGGCGTAGCCGGAACGAAGCAGCAACCGGCGGGCGGGTGGATGATGCCCGGCGACGGTTACGACGTCGGTGAAGGCGACGGCAAATTCACGGTCTCGCGAGGATTGCAGCGTTTTTGGGATCGCGATCCCAATTCGATCGCGGCGGGTCGATCCAAAGACGTTCCGAGCGGCGAAGTCACGGACGAAGCATTACGACGCTTGGATGTCTATACGGATGGCGGAACGCGCGATTTGTTCAATTTCGCGGTCGATGGTCAACATCTGGCCGGCGCGTATTTGGGTCGAAAACGAAATGTCACGTATTTTTCGGACTTCACCCAGCAACCCGGACTCGACCCCGTCAATTCGGCCGGCTACAATCCTGCGCTCGTGCCCTTCGATGACTTGCCGGGAATCGTTTTGCAACGATATGGCAAAATCGATCCGCTCCAAGCCGATATCGACAGCGGCAGCGGGCAACACGTGGGAACCGCAACGGAAGTCATCGATCGCATTCGTTCGGGCCTGAGTTTCATTCTCTCGCGGTGGCGCGAACCCGAGCTGCGCACGTTGGTCTTGGACAGTTCGGATGATCCGGTCGAGGGCGTGGACCAGTGCCAAATCGCCGGAACGTGCTCGGGCGATTTCCTGCTGAAAAATGGGCAGAAAAGGCCGGTCGCGATTACGTTGCCTCCGGGGTATGCGCACAAGCAGCAGCAGGATCGCCGTTATCCGGTCGTGTATATTTTGCACGGCTATGGTCAAGAGCCGAGTGATCTCGCGGGCGTGGGCGGCGTCTTGCGGACGTTCATGAATCAATCGGCGGACGGCATGGAATCACGCATGCCGAAAGCAATCCTCGTCTTCGTCGACGGTCGATGCCGCACGGGTCCCGACGGAAAAGCGGAATGCATTCGCGGCACGTTCTTTGGCCAAAGCCCGCTGGCGCAAGGCGCGAAAATGGAAGATTTCTGGCTCGAACTCATGGAGCACGTCGATAAGACCTACCGCACCATGGGCGACGCCGAAGTGATGTGGACGGAGTAATCGTTCAACCTTGACAGACCACGTTTTTCCCGCCCAACTCACGCTCACGCCGATCGGGATTCTGCATACGCCGTTTCCCGATCGGGTGAGTACGCCCAGGCAACCTCATGCCGCCGGAGGAGCCGAGGGGCGCATTGAATTGTTTCCGGGTCGAGGGTTGGAACATGCCGTCATGGACCTCGAGGAATGGGAATACATTTGGGTGTTGTTTTGGTTTCACCTGAACAACCATTGGCGGCCCAAGGTCTTGCCTCCGCGCAGTGAAAAACGTCGCGGGGTCTTGGGAACGCGTTCGCCGCATCGCCCGAATCCCATTGGTTTGTCGCTGGTGCGGCTCGTTTCGGTCGAGGGTCTCACGCTTCACGTGCGTGACGTGGACATGATCGACGGTTCGCCGGTCTTTGATATCAAGCCTTATTTGCCGTACGCGGAAGCGCGGCCGAACGCGCGCACAGGGTGGGTACAAAACCTGGCCCCGACAAACGAAACGACGCCCGAGGATCCCGAGCCGGGTTTTACCGTATCATGGTCCGAGGAAGCGCTCGCCCGCGTGGAGTTCATCCGTGACGAACTGCACGTCGAATTGCGGGAACCTATCGAAAAAACGTTGCAGCTGGGGCCTCAGCCGCATGCGTATCGACGTATTCGCATCGAGCCGAATGGGACGCGGCTGCTTGCATACAAGGATTGGCGAGCTCGATTTTCGGTGGATGGTCGAGACGTCAACATCATTGCGATCGAAACCGGTTATCGCGAAAAAGATCTGGTGACGTCACGGGATCCGGCCGTGGAAAAACATCGAATTTTCGTCGAAAAATTCGGTCGCGCCAAACGGGACGAGTGCTAAGACTCGGCGCATGAAACAAGCCATCATCGTAGGAGTGCTCGCGAGCGTGCTGGGATGTGGGGGCGCGGCGGCGACGGGCACATCGGGACAAACGGGTCACGAATCCGGGCATTGCAAAGAAGGCTGCCCGCATTGTAAGAATCCGGGCATGCATAAGGACGGAAAAGGCTGCGAGCATTGTAAACAGGGCGGAATGCATCACGGCGGCGAACACGGAATGCATCATGGCGGCGAACACGGAATGCATCACGGCGGCGAACACGGAATGCATCACGGCGGCCATGGCGGCGGCCATGACGGGCATGGTGGGCCGCTCGTGCATCGATTCGAGAAAGCCGATGATTGGGCGAAGGAATTCGACAATCCCGAACGTGATGCTTGGCAAAAGCCGACGGAGGTCGTTGCGGGCATGGCGATTGCGCCGGGAATGACCGTAGCGGATATCGGGGCGGGCACGGGGTATTTCGAGCCGCATTTGTCCAAAGCCGTCGGGCCCACGGGCAAAGTGCTGGCGCTCGATATCGAGCCGGATATGGTGCGATATTTGCGCGAACGAGCGGAGAAAGAGAAACTGGCGAACGTGACCGCGCAAATCGTGACGCCGGGAGAAACCGGGCTTGCCGCCGGCTCCGTGGATCGAATTCTCATCGCCGATACGTGGCATCACATTCCGGATCGCACGACGTACGCTCAGAAATTGCGGGCGGCGCTGAAGCCTGGCGGAATGCTCATCATTGTCGACTTCACGTTGGAAGCGACCAAAGGTCCACCCAAAGAGCACCGTCTTTCGGCGGACAAGGTCATCGCGGAGCTCGACGCGGGTGGTTTGGCCGGAAAATCGATCGACGAAAGTTTGCCCGAACAATACATTGTCGTGGCCAAAGCCAAGTAATCGGTCCGCAGCGGCCTCACGGCCTCGTACACGCAAATGACCAACGTCGACCGGCGCTACGTTCGGTCGCCGCGAGCGTCACTGCGCCGTTGATTTTCTCCGCCGCGGGTTTGGCGTCTTTATCCGGGACAAACAGACCGTCGATACGTGCGGCCATACCTTCCACACAAACCGAGCCCGGATCCATTCGCAGCCGGAATTCCACCGTATCGAAATTGGCCCGCCCCGACATGAGCATGACACTCGGGGTCATATCGAGTCCCGTATCCATCAACCAACCGTCTTGACCATCGGCGCAACGCGGCGGCAGTTTGCCTCCCAAATCGCGTTTTCCCAGAACGATCGGTTCGCCCAGCGCCCCCGTCTCGGGATCGATTGGCAGGACGAACATCGCCCCCCAGCGTTCACCGGGAATGGGCGTCGCCGTCAGCAACATGCCGATGCCATTGCCGATCGCCCGACGAACGAGCCGCGGCGCTTCGGCGTTGACGGATGACGAATACCGCGACGTCGTCGGAGTCAACGGGCGGTAATACGTCCCCAAGCGACGAATGACGCCCAAGTCCGCTCGATGAACGACGACGGTGTCCTGGGTTGGTCCCGGTACAATAAAGAACCAGCTTTCACCGGCGCGCACCGCGCCATGCGGCAAAGGACGCGGGGTTCCGGTGGTCCGCCCCGCGCCGTCGCGCAAATTCAAGGCGGGTTGGCCTTCGCTCGCGGCAAACAGCGAGCACGATGAGCCACGACAAACAGTGACCAACGCGTGATGCCCCGATCCATCGAGATGCGCGCCCCACGCGGCCACCGGATAAGAACCGATACCCATGGCGTCGTTGGCGATCGTCTCGTCCGCCCACGGCGGCGGCGCAATCGCGGTGGAACGCATACCCCCCATAGGATCGAATCGATCGTCGAAACGAAGCATGAAATGGCCGAGGCGCGCCCAATCGGCGCCTTTTTTGCCCCACGCGTACGCGCGCATCGCAATGAGGTCGAACGGCACGCCGTTATCGATGCCCACTTCATCCGCCGCAAGGTTTGGCGGGGCCACATTGCGAAAAGGAATCCACGGCGCTTTGATTTGCGGAGGTGTCGGCACTCCGGGAAATCGCCCGAAAGGTACCAAAGGCGGATGCGCCACGTCGAACGCCGGCGCCGGTTTGACAGGTTTGTCCGGTAATGGTTCCGATGCGGCTTTGCCGACCGGCGTGCAGCGCATACTCACGGTCGGAGCCACGGTGCTCGGCACATAAAGCGACGAAGGTGTCGGTGCCGGGGTGAGATCACCCGTGACGGCGGGTTTGCCCCAACCGACTCGAACCCAGCCGCCAAGAACGCAACCAATGGGCCCGCATGCACGCGTGTCGGCATCGCCCGGAGCCATGTCGTGCTCGGGCATGTCAAAGACCTTCCACGTGACGCCGCCATCGGTCGATTCGGCGGCTCGGCCCCCCTCGCCTTGCGACAAGGCAAACCGCCCCGACATGATCACGCCGTTTTCGTTGTTGCGAGGTTCGCCGGCGGTGACTTTGCCGTCGATCGCCACACGCACGCCGATGACGGGACCGCCTGCTTCAACCCAGCCACCGATGGCCCCGGCTTCGCGTTCTTCGAATCCTTCGAGCCACATTCCGCGGCGCAGTTCACGCACGACGGCGCGAGGTTTGGCCGGAAGAACAAGCGCGTTCGTCGTGACCTTCGCCCCGTCGACGACCGTGATCTGTCCGGTCCCTCCATTGCGTGGCGGAACCAGGATCACGACTCGACCGTCGCTCAACGCCACGACTCGTTCGACGCCCAAGTCGCCTTTGACTCGCACTTCGCGTGTTTGTCCCGCCGCCGAACGAACACAATAAATGCGCAGGCCATCGTCGTCCTCGAGACCTTCGCCGCACGGTCCGCGAATGACGAGCGCTCCGTTGCCGCTTGCCGAGACAAACCTCGGCTTCTGGAACGACAGGACCTTGTGCATCGAAAGCGGGGCTTCGAATGCGTAGATGTTCGTCGCGCCGTCGCGTTCGCCGCAGACAAACCCGAACGATGCGCCAAGACGAACTCCATGGCAGGCGGCTTCACGCTCAGGATACGCCGCGAGCGATTGCTCGAGCACCGCGCCCGTGCGCAGAGAAACCCGCGCGAGCGCTCCGGCGCGAGCCACGACTGCCGTTTCGTTCGAGTCGGGGAAACCATCTTCGACGGCCGCGCGAAGAGGGCGTTTGCCAAAGGGTCCTCGAGGCGCCTGAGGCTTGGTATCGACGTCTTCATCGGTCTCGACGGCGGCGTTTGTGCGATACGTCAGGTTCCCTCGCGCATCGAGGACGTAGCGCCCGCCGGCTACGAAGATGGTCGGATCGCCATCGACGACGGAGATGGCGGTGGGTCGTTCGGACAAACTCAACGGACGCCAAGTCACGCCGGCATCGAACGTGGCCAGCACGCCGCGCAAATCCGCATCGACGACGCCGCGAAACCCATCGGCAAACGCGAGCGCTCCATACGCGGCGGACGGCGGCAGCGGCGCAACGGAACGCACTTCGCCCGTTTCCGGATCGATGGCTTGCAGCCTGCTGTTCCCGGACAAACGGACGTAGATGCGATCGAAACCGGGAACGAGATCGGTGGCGAGCGAGCTGAATTGGACGAGCGGTTTCAGTGTTCCGAGCCAAGACGAAGCCCGCCAAATTTGAGTGGCTCCGCCGCTCGACGCATGAAACATGAAGCCCCCACCCAATCGGCTGGGCATGGGCACCGCATGCACCGTGCCCACGGGCAAAAGCTCGGCGGCCCGTTCGACGGTGCCGTCGTCGTACATGATGATGCGCATGCGATCGACGAGCGCTCGGCGAGCACCGCTTTCATACGCGATGACGCCTCGTTCGTTGCGAAGATCGGGCACGAGCCGCGAGGGCGAGACCATGCCCAAGACCGGCTTCGGCACCGCTTCGGATTTGTTTTGAGCTCCAACGGTTGCGACGGGAGGCGCCGACGAACAGGCGGTCAATGTCGCGACGATGGTGGTGGCCAGCGCGGAAAAACACGTCGAGGTTGCCGGACGTTCGGCGATGGATCGTGAGCACGCGCGAAATCGCATCGAGGGAACATCGTAGCGCGTGGGTTTGAAGCACGCAGCGTTCTTGCACGTGAGTGATCCCGAGCGCTATAGGCAGGGGATGTCGTGCGTCATTGCAGTCGTCGGCGCTACGGGCGTCGTTGGGCGGGAGATGTTGCGGACCCTCGAGCAGCGTGGATTCGATGCTCGCAAAGTGCTGGCCTTGGCGTCGCCGCGTTCGGCAGGTCAACGCATACCGTTTCGAGGGGGCGAGCTCGAGGTTGGCGTGGCAAACGCCGCGGCGTTCGAAGGCGTGGACATCGCGTTGTTCAGCGCCGGAGCATCCGCGTCGCGGGATTTGGGGCCCGTTGCCGCGGCGCGTGGCGCCGTCGTAATCGATAACTCGAGCGCGTGGCGAATGGATCCCGACGTGCCGCTGGTGGTGCCCGAGGTGAACATGGATGCGGCGAAGAACCGCCCCAAAGGCATCATTGCGAATCCGAACTGCAGCACGATTCAAATGGTCGTGGCGCTCAAGCCTTTGCACGATGCCGCGGGACTCGAGCACGTCGTGGTCAGTACGTACCAAGCCGCAAGCGGTAAAGGTCATGCGGCGATGGAAGAGCTCATCGGACAAACCTCCGAAGTCGCCGCGGGACAATCCCCGACGGCGAAGATTTTCCCCGCGCCGCTCGCGATGAACGTGCTGATGGATTGGAAAACGGGCGGTCACGAGGACTGGTCCGAAGAGGAATTGAAGATGGTGCACGAGACGCGGAAGATCCTTGGAGATCAAACGATCGGCGTCTCGCCGACGACGGTGCGAGTTCCGGTGGTGACGGGCCACAGCGAAGCGGTATTTGCGAAGTTTCGGCGCCCGATGACGGCGAAAGAAGCGCGCGATTTATTGCGCAATGCACCCGGCGTCGAATTGCTCGACGCTCCGTATGCGCCCGGCCGTCATCCGCAACCGCGCGATGCCGCAGGCAAAGACGCGGTGTACGTGGGTCGCGTACGCGACGACTTGGCCGTCCCCGGAGCGATTAACCTCTGGGTTGTTTCGGATAATTTGCGCAAAGGCGCGGCGCTCAATGCCGTGCACATCGCCGAACGACTGGCATGACAACGCGCCTCGGATGAATCGGGGCGTTTGGAAATGGTTTGTCGAGAAAACGCATTTCGCGGACCGGACGACGATGACATCTACCGGCCCGCGAATGAGGTGGATCAGACGGGCGGGGGATTGATGAGCGACGTGATGTCCGGGCCTTTGTAGAATTCCTTGACCTTCTTCATATCGCCCTTGGCAACGGCGTAAAGAACCGCCGCGCTTGCCGCATGGACCGAAGATTGGCCATTGTAGGGAATTTCCGTGCCCTTCGTGGGATCGATACCACCGGCCGTATTGTCGATACGACCTTGGCCGTGCCAACCCGACGGGATGTATCCATTGCCCATGACGTACATCCAGTTGGCATTTCCCGGCGTGGAATCTTTCCAGCCCGGACGCGACAACGGATCGTGCGGATGGTCGCCGTGCACCGTGAGAATGACCGTCTTGTCGAGCATTTTCGCCGTGCAAGCCGGATCCGGCGCCGTCGCGAGGTCCTGGTAAAACCTATCGAGCGCCATACCCCAGAACTTGACGACGGTACGTGCGCCGGCCAGATCGTCGAACGTGGCATGCGGATCGGTAAAACCATTGGCTCCGCCCGCTTCCGGAACGGTTCCGATGATCACCTGGTTTGTCAAGCCAAGCGCAAATGCCTTCTTCGTAATGATGAGGGCTTTGGCCATGTTGACGACGCGATCCCGCGCCGGAGTGCCGTCGTTGTTCGTGCTGTACCAATTGGCGATCGGCGTGGCCATCATTTGGTCCACTCCATAGAACGTCAAATCGGCCGCCGACGGCATGAGTTCCTTGGACAGGTTCTTGCCGATGAGGTTCGACGCTTTTTTGGCGATATCGAGTTCGCGAGCCCAGGTCGGACGATCCGCGGCTTCACGCAAACCCAAAATGGCCTTGTAGTACGTCTCGAACAACGCCTTGTCTTTTTCCGCCGCGAGAATGACGCGCGCCGCGGCGCTGTTGAACAAGTCGACCATCGCGTCGGCGCTGGGAACGACCGCGAGCGCCGGAGCGCCGGGGGCATTTCCAATCGATGCGGGAGCGACGCCAATCGACGGAAGAATCGATGTCGTCGTCCGTTGCAAAGCGCCGATCGCCGCAAACAGCGTGACGCTGCCGCCGGCGATACCATCGTCCGCACCTTGCGCATTGCCCGGCAAAGCCCCGGCGATGGTGATTTGTCGCAATGGTTTACGATGATGCACGACCGGATCGGCAACGAGGAACGCCGACATGGGTCGCGTGGGAACACCGCCCGCCACGAACGGCGACAGGGAACCGTAATAAAACGGTTTGTCCCCGGGCCCATTCTGGAAGTAGGGTTTGTCCCCATTGAACATGAAGCCGCCGGGATCTTCCTTGGTGTTGTAAGGAAAATCCATACGGTCTTCCTTGGCCATATCGGGCAAGGGCCACATGAGGTTCCATTGGCAGAAATTTCCGCCTCCGGCGACGATACCGACGTGTCGGTTCGTCTCGGCACATGTGTCGGCCGCCAATGCGGTGCCACCGTGATCCGCCAAGAAATTCAAGAACTTGGTCCGCTCGAGGCCAAAACCCGCGGCGGCCAAGGTCATGTACTTGATGAAGTTACGGCGCTCCGGGCCGCGCAAATCTTTTACCTTGTAGTCTGCCATGGCCCGTCTCCTATTGACACGTATTGGCGGCAGCCATAAACGCCGCGACCGTAAGCTTCTTGCGGTTTTCGAGTTCAGCCGGAGAGGCTTGCGAAATCATGAGGTTGCAGAGCGTCAAGTCGTCGTCCGACGCCGCGCGCCCCATGATGCAGCTCAATGCGTAATAATCGCACTTGCCCGTGACCGTGTCGAACATCGGATTGCCCATGCCATTGATCTGGCATTCGGGCATGTTTTGGATGTTCGCAATGACCTGCGGCGCCGCTTGCACGAAAATGTCGAACATCTTCGTCGCCGACGAAATCGTATAATAATACGCTTCGCCCATACGCGCGTCGAAGTTCGCCACGCCGAGCGCGTCTTTCGTCGACGCCGCTTTGTACAACTCACCGGCCGAAGGAACGCCGCCCACGCCCGGAGCATTGAGGTCCACACCGCGCGACGTGAGGTATTCGCCGAGCGTCGAATACGTCAATTTGCTGCACGAATGCATGCGCGTACGCACGTCGGGAGGTCCTTCCTGCGCCCTTTGCTTGAGGATCTCGAAAGCGTCCTCTTGCCCCGGTTGCGAAGGCTCCATCGGGTGATGGAAGTTGTTATCCGGATTGGTGCTGGTTTCAGGATCGGTCGCTTGCGCGCCCGTACCACCCGTACCGCTCGTGGATCCACCGCTTCCATTGCCGCCCATGCCGCTCGTCGAGCTCGACGAACTCAGCGACGGCGTGCATTCGTCATTTCCTGAATTCGAGCCCGAACAGGCCGCGAATCCAAAGCCCACCATGAAACAGATGCCGGGAAGAGCCCAGCCAAGCAATGTCCTCGCCATGATTAGTACCTCACGAAGTCGTCGTGGACGAACACAGCTCGGAGCGTGTTTCGCAGGTTGTACCCATTGGCCTTGAAATCATTGACGAGCGGTCCGATGACGCTATCGGGCACGTCGCCAAGATCGTAAACGGCATCTCCCTTGGAAAATGCGTAGTTCCACATGCGCACGACCGCGCAACGGGCAATTTCGTCGTCCGCAGCCATGTGTTGGCCGAATTCGAGGACCGTCGCCGCAGGTTTGCCGAACTTCCACGCCGTGGTTTCTCCCGGAATGAGGTAATCGGACATCATGGCGAAAGGACTTCCTTCGACCGGAACGACCATCGAGTATTCCAATGCGCCGCTCATGCCGGGCTTGGGCTCGACATATTTGCCCGAATCGTCATACACCGCGAAAAGCGGCGAACGATGGTTCATCGTGGTATGGCAATTGGCGCAAACGGCCGCCGTCGTATCTTGGAAGGCAATGCGCCCGCCGTTGGACAAATCGCCGATCGATTCGAACGGCCACGGCGAAGTATACGTCCCCGCGCCTTTCTGAACAGGATTGGGACCCCATTCCGCAGGCATCTTGCGACACGTGAAGGTCTCTTGAATGAAACGCGTCCGACGGAAAGCAAGAGCGCTGGCGTATTGGTACATCAGGCCCTGATCGGTCAAAACACCGGCCGTCACCGGACCATTCGCACAATCGGCCGCCGTAAACACGCCCGTCATCGGATCGAACGTCGGACACGTGCCGTTCGTCGCGGTAAACATGAGGCGATAATCGAGCCCTTCCGTAATGAGTTTGGCCGCGAAATTCGGCGCACCATCACGATTGGGCACGTTACCCGCCGCCGCTCCACCCGACCGGAACGTGTTCTTC
>CAYSYX010000159.1:0-17957 GCA_964435055.1 uncultured Polyangium sp.
AAACGTATTGGTCCAGCGCTCGCTGGTCCGGGTCCAGGGGCGGATAGCCCCTGGTCGGGTCAGGGGTGAAACCCCAGGCGACGCGGCCGGCTCAGTTGTAATTGAATTTTTTGGGAAACTTCGTGCGCAATTCGAAGATGGCTTTTTCGAGGTCTGCGCTTTGCGGGAAACAGTCGCGCCCGAGCGTTTCGAGCACGATGCGCGTGCGCATATCGCCTTCTTTGGCGGCGCGATCGAACAGCTTTTGCTTTTCGGCGCATGAACCTACGCGCAAGGCGAGGGCAATTTGCATCGCGGGCGTTCCTCTGGCCACGCGACTTTTGTCTTCCAAATACTTCATTGCTGCGAGCGCGACTGGAGCTCGGCCTTGGCCTTCGACCAGGGCATAGAGAATATCGAGCCCTTTGCTGCCGAGGTCATTGGCCAGAGCTTCGAGCAAATCGCTTTCGGCATTTTCTTTCGACAACGCAATGGCCAATCGTTCCGTACGTTGGGCCAAATCCGGGTCATTAAAGACCGACGGCGCGCCTTTGATGAGCGTAATGGCTTCTTTGGCTGCTCCGCGCCAATCTTTACCGCGCCAAGCGACCTGATACTTTGCTTTGATCCCGTTGATTTCGGATTCCGACAAAGTCGTTGCGGGCGGCGGAGCGGCTGCGGACGGAGCCGGTGCGGGTGCTGCGGCGCTCGACGACGATGCATTGGGAGCGACCTGCGTCGTCGTCGTTTTTGGAGTGGCCGGCGGAGCGGCCTTGTTTGTCGGGGCAACCTGTTGCGTCGGGTTGGGTTTGTCGCCGCCCGGGTTCGTCTGACTACTCTGGTAATACTTCAGCCCGAGCGCGACGATGATGCCGAGAACGATACCTGCCGTCACGGTCACCAGATTCGACTGGAACTTGCTCTTCGTGCGCGTCGTCGGCTCGCTCATTTCCGGCGCGGCTTGTTCGCGCACGGCCGCGGGCGTCGTGATGGTCGAAGGAGCTTCGGTGGCCGGCGTGGCTTTCGCTGGTTTGGCGGCTGGAACGGGCGTTTTTTGCGCGGGTTGCGACGGTTTTGCCCCCGGTGTCGACGCCTTTGCCGCAGGCTGAGACGACTTTGCTGCGGGCAACGGCGTCCTGAGCGCAGGCGTCGTTGCTCCCGCCAGCGTCGCCGACTTTTGCATCACCGTCGGCGGCGTGGGCGTGCTGTCGCGTTGATCACCCGAGCCGCTTTTTTCCGCGCCGCCAACTTCATCAAGTTCGTCGGAGCCCAACGTTGCGATCGCTTCGTCGACCGCATCGCAAACATCCTGCCCGGTTTGGTATCGATTTTCGGGCTTCTTCTCGAGCAATTTTCGGGGGATCGCTTCGAGGATGGGAGGAACCACGACCCCCGGCGCTCGCGTCGACATCGCCGGCACGGGCGCGATGCGATGCTGCATGAAAAGTTCGACGGGATTGACCGCGACAAACGGGCGTTTTCCGCAGAGCATTTCGTACATGATGAGACCGAGCGCGTACAAATCGCTTCGGCCATCAACCGCGTCCATGCCTTCCGCAGCTTCCGGAGCGAGATACGCGAGCGTGCCGAAGATTGTCCCGGCCACGGTCAACGCCGTCGCGTCATCTTCGTCCGACATCGAATCTTTGGCTTCTTGCTCGGAGAAATCGCCGACTTTTAGTTTCGCCAAACCCAGGTCGATGATCTTGAGCGTCTCGGGAGGACCTTCGACGACCATGATGTTTCGCGGTTTGATGTCGCGATGATAGATGCCCTTCGTGTGGATGGCATGCAGCGCGGACGCGATTTGCTTGGCGAAGTAGGCGGCGCGTCGTGGCGTGAGCGGCCCTTTTTCCAGCACTTCGTGCAGCGTGATCCCCTTGACGTACTCGAGAATCAGGAAGTAGCTGCCATCGGAGAGTTTTCCGAAATCCGTTGCTGTAGCAACGTTCGGATGCTGAATGTGCGCGCCGGCGATCGCTTCACGTTCGAAGCGTTTTACGAGTTCCGGCAGATTTTCCGTTTCCGGATGCAGGAGCTTGATGGCGATGCGCTTCTTGAGCAGCAGATGATCACCGCGGTAGACCGCGCCCATACCGCCCATGGCGATGAGTTCGCGGATCCGGTACCGATCGGAAATCACCTGTCCGATCATGGCCTTGGCGCGCTCTTGGGCGGCGTTGTCCCCAGGCGATTTCTTGTCGGAAGGCGTCGGTTGCATGTCGGAAACTGGGCTCGATCGTGCCTGAGAAGAAACAGGCACGTCAAGATTTAAGATCAAATTATCGGGTTGTCTTGCGAGCGGCTAGAGGGAACGAGTGAGCAGTGACGAATTCTGTCACATCCCACGATGTACCTCGGAACGTGAACACACGGCGAATTCGTTTGAGAACATAAGACCGACAAATCACCGCCTCGTCGCGCAGTTGCGCCGCTCGGTCGCCGGCAGAGCCGGCGTGCATTACAGAATTATTTGCGGTCGCGCCTTTTTTCGCCGACCCATATTCGCGCCGACTGTTCGTTCTCAAAAAACCCCGCCTCGACTTTCACGCCAAGCAATCGCGTTGTGCGGACCAAAAATTCCATGGACGTGCGCAAGAAAAAGCTTTTCACGACAAACGACGACGTACGTGGAGGAGAATGCCGAAATAACTTGGCTACGTGCGTCAATGTTCCCGGCGGTATCGAGGTTTGTTCATCGAACACGATGAGGTCGAAAATATACGGACGATCCCAGCTCCGGCGCTCGAGCTCCGATAAAATCTCCATTTGCTCTCCCGTGATTGCTCCGGGTCCGAATCGATACACGAAGAAATCCTCGTCTTCATGAATCAGCTCATGATTTGCGACTTTTTTTACTTCGATCGCCATGCCAATCGTCCTTGCCGCCGCAGGCATACCATAAGAAGGCCCTGTGGACGGGTGCTCTTTTTTTCGTGTGTGGGTGCGCCCGGCGATGTACAGTCCGGCCCATGAAACCCGTTCGGTTTGTCCACGCATGGCTCCTCAGCCTCGGTTTGCTCGCCTGCAACGGATGCGGCGCGTCTCCCGCGCCCAACACCAAGGCATCCGACAAACCTTCGACGTCATCGACCGTTGCCCAAGGAATGACGGGCGACCTTTCCGAAGAAGAATTCAAAGCCCTGCACGAGCTCAAAACGGGCGCCCCTCCGAAACTCGACGGGCAAGACATCACCGTCGATGGAACCAAAGCTTACTTGAGTTTGCCCGATGCGAAGAAGACGTCCGGCATTGGAATCGTCGTCATTCATGAATGGTGGGGCCTCAACGATAACATTCGCCACTGGACCGATCGGCTCGCCAAAGACGGTTATGCCGCATTGGCCATTGATCTTTATGGCGGCGTCGTGGCCAAGACCCCCGACGAAGCCATGGCGGCGATGAAAGCCGTCGACGACAAAAAAGCCCTCGCGACATTGCTCGCCGCCCACGATTTTCTGGAAAAAGACCCGCGCGTCATGGCCAAGAAAACCGGCTCGATCGGCTGGTGTTTCGGTGGTGCCTGGTCCTTGCGCCTCGCCATGAACGAACCGGACCTCGATGCCGCCGTCATTTATTACGGACATTTGGTCACGAACCCGGACGAACTGAAAAACATCAAAGCCGACCTCTTGGGCATTTTCGGCAATCGGGACAAAGCCATCACCCCCGATGACGTCAATGCGTTCGAAGCCGCTCTCGGAAAAACCAATGTAAAGCATTCCATTTTCCGCTTCGACGCCGATCACGCCTTCGGCAATCCATCGAATCCTCGTTACGACCAAAAAAGCGCCGCGGAAGCTTGGGCTCACGTACACGAATTTTTCGGAAAAACCCTCGCCGGAAAATAATCGCGCGCCGGCTTCGTTCGCACCATGTCCGCCGAGCTCATCCATCGATTGACGATCGCCCACGGAGTCGTCGCGTGGCTCGACACCGTCTTGCTGCTCGTCCTCGCTTCGCGGCTATTCTTCAAGCAATGGCCCGACAAACCTTGGCTCCCACGTCTCGCCGTGACCGCGACGTTGGGAGCTTGGATTTCGTTCGCCTTGGGATTGACGCTCGAATTGCATTACCGCGTGCACCTGCGCCAACATCTCTTCATTGCCTCGAAAAACCTCGGGCGGCTCTTCGAAAGCAAAATCCATTTGTCCTTCGGGATCATGACGATGGCGGGCATCGGGCTGCTGATGTTCGTGCTTTCGCGGAAAAACCCGGCGTATGCTCGGCCCATGCGCGCCGCGTACTTCATCGCCGCCTTTTTCGCCCTCGCGACGAGCAGCTTTTCAACGATCGTCGCCATTGCAAAACCCCTGCTGCGCGAATGACGCCGACCACCGTCAGAGCTTCATCAAGCCCAAAATAATCTCGAATACGATCAGCGCGACGACGGCCCCTTCCATAAAAAGCATCCGCCGCGTCTGACTGAATTCGATGAGCGTCTGAAACGAATCCCGAATCGTCGACAATTTCGTCTCGATCGCTTTGTACCGCTCGGCAATTTCGAGCGCCGAACGCAGTTTGTCATGGAGCCTATCCGCCTCCTCGTTCTCCCACGTCAAATCAGGTTTATCGAGCAACGAGATCGCGGAAATCATCTCCACTTGGGAAGCAATCGCGTCCCCGACAAACCTCACGAAATCGCTCGTTCGTCCGGGCGGACGTCCTTTGCGCGCCACGTCCCGCGCGACATCCCCAATGCGATCCAGGATCTGCTGCACATCCTCGTCGTAGTAGTCGAGCGCCACGGATTGCGCGAGCACGGTCGCCAGAACATCCAGCGCACTCGACGCGATTTGCGGAACGACGACCCGATCGAACGTCACCTCGACCGTTGCACCCGGACGAACCTCAACGAGGAAACTCTCGCGTAACGGAGCATGAGGCTCATGAACGAGCTTCGAAGCGAACTTGGCCACGAGCGGTTCGCGATCCGCTTGGGAAATATTGACGAAGACCAGAGCACCGAAGTCGAACACGTAGAGCAGTTTGTCGTGATTGAACTCGACCACGAACTGCGTCTTTGCCCAGCGAATCGCGGCGTCTTCGGGCACCCACGTCGCTGCTTCGCGCAAAGGAAAACGCGAGGCGAACGAATAAGCTTCGACGGCATAAACGGTGCTCATGAGGCGACTCGACTGGATTTCGCGCGGTTTTTGAGGCGCATCCAAAGGTCAAACAGGGGCGAGCAGACAGTGTCGTCGTCTCTGACGCGTCGTGCAAATGATTGGAGGTCGAAAGATTGGAAGAGCTGCAAGCAGGGCTCGAGGTGACTCGAAAACCCAGATGTTCAAGTCAGGGGTTCAAAACGTGGCCCGGACGAGCGGCACGTGAATTTCCCGCGCCTGATTCACGCCGAATTTGGCCATTTCTTCGATCGTATACGCGTTGCGTACCTGCACGGGAGGCAGGCCGATCGCGACGCGACCGCGATCGAATCCGACGAGCGATTGAGGCACGAACGCGGCGCGCGGCGCTTCGGACGCGGGATTTTTCTTCGACGGATCGTTGGGATAATCATCCGGCGTTTTGTACGCGGTCGCATTGAGCGAAACGATCACGGTGGGAATGACGAGCGCCATGCCCGCACCGAGCATGTACGTCGAGACTTCGACGGGCGCGGCGCTTTCCATGAAGTAGCCGCCAATGCCTCCACCGACGGCAACCAACGGCGGAAACACAAGGTACGGCCAGGTTTGTCCGACGCCGATGATCCCCATCGTCGTCGCCGTGACCGATCCCCCGATGAGCGCCAACCCGGCGATGCCTTTGCCCGTTGCGGTCACGGGGCCTTCAGCATGCGCCGGTTGTTCCGCCATGACAAACGAGGCGACGCCCAGCGCGATCGCCGCTGCCGTCATCTTCGTTCGCGTTGCCCTGTTTTGCTTGTTGCGCCTCGACTCCATGCTTTCTCCGCCGTGCGTTCTCGACAAACCCATGTTCAGGGGCCGTCAAGGCGGCGAGCGTAGCATGTTCGTCGTGATGAAAGCGTCGCGCGGCGCAACTAGTTGAGCAGCTTGCGTGAAAAGTGCTTCATGGCTTGCGTCGCGGCTTCCTGCATGGCCCGCTCGACCGGCTTCGACGACACATCACCTCGAACCACGATTGCAAATGCATCCCCCTCGGTTTCGAACTGCGCGAGCGGCTCGGACAGATGGGCCGGGCCCGCAATTCGGATCGGAACATCGACTTTCAGCGAGCCCACTCGAAGCTCGACATATCCCACGAGTTCGTTGTTCGACAGCGTTTGCATGGCATGCGGAACGTGTGTCCCGGGATGTGAAAACGCAAGGTCGAGTCTCAACTTAATTTTTCATGATTGAGCGACGATCGAGCTTGTCGAGAACTTGACGAAGCAAAAGAACGCCTTCATGGTCGCGCGCGATGAAAACAATCTCGCTCTCCGGAACGTTTACCGCGCTCGTGACGCCGTTTGTCACGGGCGGTGATGCTGTGGATTTCTCGGCGCTCGAGGCTTTGGTCGAAGCGCAAATCGAAGGCGGCGTATCGGGCTTGGTTCCCTGCGGTACGACGGGGGAATCTCCGACATTGACCGATGAAGAGCAGATTGCGGTGATCAAACGCGTTGTCGAAGTGAACCGCGGGCGTGTGCCGGTCATTGCGGGAACGGGATCGTTTTCGACGAAAAAAACCATCACGGCCTCGAAAGCCGCGCTGCATGCGGGCGCCGACGGCGTCATGATCGTCATGCCTTATTACAACAAACCGTCGCAAGACGGCATGCGCGAGCATGTATTGGCAATCGCGCGCGAAGTGTCGAGTCCGATTGTCCTGTACAATATCCCCGGACGTTCGGTCGTGGATTTGTCGGCGGAAACAACCGCGCAGATTTGCGATAAAGCCCCGAATGTCGTCGGCTTGAAAGACGCCACGGGCAATGTTTTACGTTGCCAAGAATTGAAAAAGCGTTTGGGCGATCGCTTGACCGTCCTGAGCGGCGATGACGCATTGACCTTGGCTTTCGGTTCGGTCGGAGCAGCCGGCGTCATCAGCGTGACCTCCAACGTCAAACCACGGGAAGTTTCCGCCGTAACGACGGCGCTTTTGGCCAACGATTACGTCAAAGCCCGAGCATTGCATTTCGCGCTCGTGGAATTGCACAACGTAATGTTCATCGAGCCAAACCCGGCGCCGGCCAAAGCCGCGTTGGCTTCGCTTGGAAAAATGACGGATGTCGTGCGTTTGCCGCTGGTTTCGGCAAGTCCGGCGACAAAGCAAAAAGTCGCCGACGCCTTGGCGCGCGTGAATGAAACATTTCCCAAGCTGATCGCGAGCGCGTGATGAAAATTGCGATATCGGGCGCGACGGGGCGCATGGGCCAAAGCATTACGCGCCTTGCCGTCCAGGAAAACATGACGATCGTCGGGGCCATTGTTTCGTCGCAATCGACGAACCTCGGCAAAGACGTGGGCGATGTGGCGGGCGCCGGGCATCTCGGCGTGGCCCTCGGCGACGATGTCGCCTCGGGATTGCTCGGCGCCGACGTCGTCATTGATTTTTCGCGTCCCGAAGGTTTGTCGCGAGTCTTGGCTGCGGCGCGACGCAGCGGCATTGCGGTGGTCAGCGGCACGACGCGCCTCGATGCCGCCGTGGAAAAACAGCTGGACGATGCCGCAAAAACGATTCCGGTTTTATGGGCGCCGAATACCAGCCTCGGCGTCCAAGTGCTCGCCGAATTGGTCGCCGAAGCGGTAAAACGCCTCGGCCCGGGTTTCGACATCGAAATTGTCGAGACGCACCATAAAGGCAAAGTCGATTCGCCGAGCGGCACCGCCGTACGTTTGGCCGATGCGGCCAGGTCGGCGCGCGAAGGATTACGATCGGTGTCGGGACGCGAAGGCAACGTCGGTCCACGCGCCGAAGACGAAATCGGCATCTTTGCCATGCGCGGCGGAGATGTCATCGGCGATCATTCCGTGCACCTCTTGGGCCTCGGGGAACGTATCGAATTGACCCATCGAGCAACCAATCGCGATTTGTTTGCCCGAGGAGCGTTGCGGGCGGCGCGATTCTTGGCGGACAAACCCGCCGGTCGTTATACGATGGCCGACGTGCTCGCGTCCCGTTGATTGGTTCGTCTGGACGAATCAATTCGCAATTTTGCGCACGCGCAAAAGGACCGGTTTTTCCGGCCGAAGCACGGTACGCACATCCGGGCCGATCGGCTGCTCATCGACGGGCTCGAATTCGAATCGTTGCGCAATTTGCCCCAAAAGTAGCAATGCCTCTAGCTCCGCGAACATCGCTCCGATACAGACGCGCGGGCCGATCCCGAACGGCAAAAACGCCGCTCGAGGCCGCTTGGATTCGAGTTCCGGAGTAAAACGACTCGGATCGAAGCGCTCCGGATCGGGCCATAACGCCGGATTGTGGTGAATTGCGTGAATCGGGATGATGAATGAGCTGAGCCGCTCGAAGTGGTAATCACCCAACTGAAGAGGCTCCATGGCAATGCGATCGACGGCGAACGCGGGCGGGTAAATCCGCAATGATTCACGAAAAACCCCTCGAGTCCAGGCGAGTTTATTCGTATTGTCCGCGGATGGTTTTTCCGGACCAAGTGCGGCCACGTCCTCTTTCCATCGGCGATAAGCTTCGGGATCACGCGATAAGAAATACAACGCCCACGTCGTCGATGTGGCGGTCGTTTCGTGCCCGGCAATAAAAAGGGTCATGGCTTCATCACGCACTTGCCGATCGGTCATGAACGATCCGTCGTCTTCATCGCGCGCCGCCAAAAGTCGCGACAACAAATCGTCGCGGTCGAGGTGCGTTCGACGCCGTTCGTCGGTCATGCGTTGAATTCGATCATCGAGCAAATGAATGGCTTTGAATAGCCGCATTCGCTCCCGTGTTGGCAATGGAACAGGCTCGTGCAAAAGATCGACCATCCGATCGCGAATTTTGGCAATGGTCGGCGGCAAACTGCCTTGGTCGACCAATGTCCCGGCGGTCACCGCTCGGATGAGGATCGACAAACCGCCCTGTTGATCCGCGATGTAATCGAACATCGCGTGAATGGCATCGCTGATCTCGTCCGATTCACTCAGCGTATCGGCATCGAAAAGGGTTTTAGCGGCCACACCCATGGTCACGCGAGTCATTTCTCGCCCGGCATCGATGACATCGCCGTCTTTCCACGTATCGAGGCACCGCGTGATGACGTCGTTCATCATCACGGCATAACTGCGAATGGCTTGCGGATGAAAAAGCGGGGCCATGAGTTTTCGTTGACGACGCCAAGGATCGCCGTCGCTCGTGAACAGTCCTCGCCCGGCCATGGGGTAAAACATGATTTTCAGGGCCATGCTCTTGAACAAGTGCTTGGCTTTTTCCACCAATAGCTCGTGCACCAAATCCGGCCCACACAAGGAAACAGCCGGGAATTTGAATAATTCAATTTTGCCGATCGGCCCGAGCTCGGATTGGGCCCGCAAAAATACGCCCGTCGGGTTTCGACGAAATTCCGCGGCGTGACCATTCCACGTTTTGCCCGACAAGACCGGCACATCGGCAATTGTTTTCATCTCTTTCCTCGTAGCTCAGGGACAAACGACTTTTTCAATGAAGTGCACGTCGTAGCAGCAATCACTCACGCCCGGCGGATGATCACAGACGACTTGTCGATAGGCGTCTTTTCCGCAACACGCCGTCGGGGATGTTTCAGGACAAACTCCTTTGGCGCCGGCCAATTCGACGAGCAACCCCGGAGAGGTTTGTGCGGGCAAACAAAAGTCCCCATTCATGGGAATGCACGCCGTGACGATTTGTCCCTCCGTCGGCGTATCGCCACAAGCGAGCGGCATACCGGAACCACCCGTCGATCCGGAAGCTCCGGCGGTCGTTGCGCTCCGTTGATCCTCCACGTCGCCTCCACACGCAGCAGGAGCGGTGACGATGAGAAAGAGCGCGGCGGCGATTCTTGGCATGCGAACTCGGTTATGGGGAAATTGCGTAGTCGCGACAAGTGAAGGTCGCAAAATGGCGTTCTCCATCGCGTCGGCTAGGATGCCTCGCGCCCATGCCGCTCGACCTCGGTGTTCTCATTTCCGGCCGCGGATCCAACCTGCAAGCCATTCTCGACGCGACCGCCTCGGGAAGACTCGATGCCCGCGTGCGCCTCGTCATTTCCAATCGTGCGGGGGTTCAAGGACTTGCGCGAGCCGAAGCAGCGGGTGTGCCGACGTGCGTCGTGAATCACAAGGACTTCGCGACACGTCAGGACTTCGATGCGGCGATGGTCGACACGCTTCGTAAACACGACGTGTCGTGGGTTGTCCTGGCCGGCTTCATGCGCATCGTGACGCCCGTGTTGCTCGATGCGTTTCCGTATCGCGTCGTGAACATTCACCCTTCGCTTTTGCCTGCATTTCCCGGCGTAAATGCGCAAGCCGCCGCGCTCGCTCACGGCGCGCGGATCAGCGGATGCACGGTGCACTTGGTCGATGCGGGAACGGACACGGGGCCCATCTTGGGCCAAGCCGCCGTACCCGTTCTTCACGGCGATACCGAAGCGAGTTTGTCCGAACGTATTCTCCAGCGCGAACACGAACTGCTCGTCCACGTCTTGTCGGCGATCGCTCAGGACAAACTCGTCGTCGAAGTGGTGAACAACAAGCCGCTCGCGCGACTTGTCGACGTGCCCATGGCGCTCGGTGTGGAACAGGTTTCTTTTGCCAAACCCACCGAGGGATCGACGTGACGGCGAAATACTTCGACGTCATCGTTCTCGGGCGATCGATCGGAGCGTTGATGACGGCGGCGCTCTTGGCGCGTCGAGACTTCACGGTGCTCGTGCTGGGTCAAGGCGCCAAGCCGGCGGGTTACAAACTGAAAAACCACACGTTGCAACGACGCGCCTTCACGATGCTCGCGGCGATGTCGCCCGCGTGGACACGCATGCTCGTGGAGCTGGCGCAGACGCAAACGTGGAATCGTCTGGTGCAACCGGCGTCGCCGATGATGCAAGCGTTGGCCCCGCGACGACGCCTCGACATTCCTCCGGACATGGCTCTGTTCGCGCGCGAGATCGATCGCGAGATGCCCGAAGTTCGGCGCGTCATCGACGATCTGTACGCCGAGCTGGCCCGCGTGAATGGATCTGCGGACGAAGCTTTCGATCAAGACGCGGTTTGGCCTCCTGGAACCTTTTGGGAACGTAGGGAAACGGGTCGCCATGCCGCGATGCTCCCGCATGCACGTGCCGAACCCGATGCCGACCTGCTCGTCGAGCTGCCGCGCGGACATTTCTTTCGCAACGTCGTGACGACGTCGGTTCTTTTCGCGACAAACCTCGCGTCCTTGCCTCCACCGTTCGCCGTGGCGCGCCTGCACGGAGCGTTCACCCGAGGTTTGTACACGCTGAACGGCGGCGAGGACGAACTCGAACGGTTCCTCGAAGGACGCATCGCCGCTCATGGCGGTCGATGCATGTTCGAGGCGAAAGCTCGGGCTTTGCACATGCGCCGCGGGTCGTTGGCGGGCGTCGTGATCGACGGAGACGACGCGCCGACGGGAGCGAATTTCATCATCACGGATCTCGATGGCGAAGGTGTCGCCGCGTTGTCGCAAGGCGAAGGCATTCACAAACGAGCGCAACGGGAATGGCCGCGCATCACGTCGTCGGTGGGTCGGTTTGTCGTGTCCTTATGCGTGCGGAACGCGGGTTTGCCCGCGCCGCTCGGGGTCGAAAGTTTCGTCCTTCCCGCAGATCGACAGCCGGCTCGCCCCATCAAAGTCGGTGTGCCGGTATCGCGTTCCAGCGGTCCGATGTTGCCGTTTCGCCCCGCGATCCACTTGCAACGACGTCCCATGCCCGATGCGCCGAAAGAGTCGCTGCTCGTGGCCGAGGTTCTTTTGCCCGATCGAAGTCCTTTCCCGGTCGGTCAAATGCGCGAAATTGTCCTGTCGACCTTGGGCGCCGAATTGCCATTTCTCGAGCGTCATTTGCTCACGGTCGATTCGGTACACGACGGTTTGCCCCCGTGGGTTTGTGAAGACGGACGCCTCTACATGGCCGATAAATACGGACGAACCGGAGCGGGAGCGGCGGCGGAACAAATGGTTCGTCAGCTCGATGTCGACCCGCCGGGATATTTGGGCCTGGGTGGCGAGCCGATTCGCGGTCCGATCGAGCGCACGCTTTTGGTTGGTCGAAGCGTCTTGCCGGGTCTTGGTCAAGAAGGGCAACTGCTCGCGGCGTGGGGAGCGGCGCGTCTGGTGACGCGCACCGATCGCCGAAAAGAACGCATGCGCCGCGACATGTGGAGCAAAGTGGAGTTCGGTTGATTTGCCGCGATTTTGCCGCGGTCGGGACAGGTTTTGAATTTTCGTGCGCCCCCCGGTCACCGCGGAATTGCGAAACGATGCCGATGGAGGCTAACGTTGTCGCGCCCATTCATTTGAGCGAGAAGAAGATCATGCGCGTACCTCACTACGGTCTTGCTACGGCGTGTTTGCTGTCGGCATCGATGTTCACCACCTCGCCGGTGCACGCGGCGGATCCAGGGCCGGATACGCTGCCGATCCACGTGATTTCAGTGCAAACGCTGGACGCCGACGATCAGGCCGAAGCGCTCACGAAAGCGCTGCGTCAAGCCGTTCGATCGCTCCCGGGTTGGTCCCAAGCGGAAGGCGACTACGCGCTCGAAGTCCTCACGTTGTCACTCAAATGCCCGGATCCGCCGGACGCCGGATGTCAATCGCGCATCGCGGATCAAATCCGCGCCGATCGTTATGTCTGGGGTCTTTTGTCCAAAGCCAAAGGCGGCAACGTCGTAGGCGAATTGAGCTTTTGGGTCCGAGGCAAAGGCACCACCACCTACAAGCTCGAATACAGCGCAAACCTCACCGAACCCCAAGACGACGCCCTCAAGAAAGTCGCGATGGACGCGATCATGAAGCTCACGGACGGCCCGCCGAAAGGCGAAGTCAAGGTGAGTGCCGGTTCGATCGCGGGTCAGGTGTTTGTCGATGGACAACCCTTGGGCGCGCTCTCGAATGGCCAAGGAACGTTCTTCGTGCCCTCGGGCAAACACGAGTTTGTCGTGAAAGCACCGGGATACGCGGATATGGTCTCCGAAATCACGGTCAAACCCACCGCACCGACCGACGTCACCGTCGTGCCTGTTGCCGTCGGCGAGAAAAAACCGACAAACTGGCGACGAATCGGCGGATTTGCAGCCCTTGGCGCAGGCGCCGGGCTCGCCGCCGTCGGCGTGTACAGCTCGTACACGGTCAACAGCTTGAGCACCAATCCGAAGTACGCCAAGCAACCTGACAGCACTGGGCCCGGCATCCGTGACCGATACTCGACCGGGTCCAACGTCTGCGAAATCGCTCGCGGCAATCAACCGGACAACCCTGTCGGCACCGCCAAAACGCTCGACGAGGGGGAGAAGGCGGACCTCATCAACAACTACTGCGATCCGGGGGGTCAAGCGCAGCTGTTTCAGCTCATCTTCTATCCTCTCGCAGCCGTTGCCGCGGGTGCCGGCGTTTTTCTCATCGCTACGAGCGGCACACGCCCGAAGGACAAACCCACGACCGGATTCATGGTCCTTCCCGTTGTCAGCAGCACCGGCGCCAAGATCGACGTCGGCTTCCAGTTCTAATCCGTTGGACAAACCATGCGGGTGATTGCCGGCGCGCTCGGCGGACGACCTCTCGTCGCGCCCAAGGGACACGCCACGCGCCCCACGAGCGATCGCGTGCGTGAGGCGCTCTTCAGTGTGCTCGGCGATGTGTCTGCAACCTCGGTGCTCGACCTCTACGCCGGCACGGGCGCCCTCGGCATCGAAGCCTTGTCGCGCGGCGCATCACACGCGGTGTTTGTCGAGAACGCACGACCGGCCCTCGAAGCGTTGCGAAAAAATATCGCCTCTCTCGGTCTCGCATCTTCCGCCGTCGTTGTTGCGACGCCTGTGGCGCGAGCCATTCGTGGTTTGTCTGGGTATAACCCGTTTGACCTCGTGTTCGTCGATCCGCCTTATGTGGACTTGGCCGAAGCCGCCGAAGCGATCGAACAGCTCGTGGATCTCGGGCGGTGTTCCGAGCGAGCGTGCGTCGTCTTGGAACACGCCGCGCGCGATGCGGCCCCGGAATTGAAAGGCCTGCTGCGCGAAGACACGCGTCGTTACGGCGATACGTCGCTGACGTTTTATGTCGTGCAATCGCCGCCCATTACGAAGGCCGACCGAGGAAATGAACAGATCGATGAAGAAGCTCGCGAGGACGTTTCCTCAGCGCCTGCGGATGGGTAAGGTAGGAGCGAGCAACGAGCCGTGAGCTCGAGGCATTCCATTTCTTCCACCTGGGGATGAGACTCGATGAAACTCCCTGCCCTTTCATTCGGTTTTGGCAAGGCATTGCTGCTGATTGGCGCATTGACCGGCATGATGTTCGGTGCCGTCGCCTGTGCAGATCCCGAGGGCGCGACGCCGACATGTGAACAGGACGTCGGTGACGGCACGCATGAAGTGACGGACAACGGCTGCAATCCATTCGCCGTGTGCGTCCAAAACGGCAAAGTCGTGAACGCGGAAGAATGCTGCAAAGGCATCATGAATGACTACGAGCATGCCGCTTGCCTCTACGGATACGGGGCGGGACCGGCTCCGAAATAAGGCTTCTCGTTGATCGCTGAAGAACCGAGCGCGGGCATTTTGCTCACCGTCGCGTATGACGGACGGCCGTTTTCAGGGTTTGTCCCGCAACCCGGACAACGTACCGTCGCGGGTGAGCTGCTCGCCGCACTCCAAGATATCGATCCGGCCATTCGCGAAATCCGTGGAGCAAGTCGCACGGACTCGGGCGTACACGCCTACGGACAACGCGTCGCCTTCGATCCACAGAAGGACATTCCTGCGCGCGGCTGGGTGCTCGCGACGGCAAGACGATTGCCGGCGGAAATCGCCATTCGCCGAGCCGCCTTGGTCCCTCGAGGTTTTACGCCACGGTTTGAGAGCCAACGAAAATGGTATCGGTATGTCGTTTTGCGCGACAAACTACGCGATCCGTTCTTCGAAGGTCGCAGCTGGCGCATCGAAGGACTCGACGACGAAGCGATGAACCGCGCGATCGCCGAAGCCCGCCTCGCCCTTGGAACACATGACTTTGCCGCGTTTCGCTCGAGTGCCGATCAACGGACGAACACCACGCGCACCATCGAACGATTGACGCTCGAAGTGGACAACACCGACCCACGCCTTTTGCGTATCGATGTCGAAGGCGATGCCTTCATGCACAACATGGTGCGAATCCTGGTCGGAACGCTCATGGACGTCGCTCGCAAACGCCTCGACCCCGGCGCAATTTCACGCGCATTCGATTCACTACGACGTGACGAACTGGGCATCACCGCCCCTCCCGACGGGCTTTATCTGATGGCCATGAAGCTGTCGCAAGAAGGTACGTCCGCATGGCCGGATGATCCTTTGCCCGACCCCTGACCTTGCCGGCTGCGTTTGCAGCTCCATGGATACATCATTCGTTTTCGCGCCGGATGTCCACATCATCGTCTCGGCTATCGTCTGTTCGAAACCGGAGGAACGATGCGCCCTCACTTCATGCTCGCGTCCACGCTCATCACGATCGGACTCTGTTCGGTCGTGACATCCGTTGGAGCACAAAATGTTCGTCCAATTGAACCATTCCAGGCTCGCCGGCCATTGGTCTCCTCGCTGCCTACCGTAGCCGCACCCCTGCCTACGCCAACAACACCATCGACGACGTCTCAGCTTCGCGCGCTTGGAGATGCGTTCGTGGAGGTGGCGGAGAAGGTCAGCCCCACGGTCGTGCAAATCGAAGTTTCGATTGCCAAACCCGAAGCGACGGCGACGCGATGGATCAAAGAAGACGCTGTCGCGCGAGGAACGGGATCGGGCGTCATCTTTTCCGCGGACGGTGCTATTTTGACAAACAACCACGTGATCGAAGAGGCGCGAGCGATCACGGTGCGTTTCAAGGACGGGCGCGTGGTGCCCGCGCGTATCGTGGGGCGGGATCCCGCGACGGATCTCGCCGTACTGCGTGTGGACGCGCAAAACCTCCCGACAGCGTCATTTGCCGACAGTGACACGGCGCGTGTCGGCGAATGGGTGGTCGCCATCGGATCACCTTTCGGACTTGGGCACACGGTCACGACGGGCGTGCTCAGCGCCAAAGGTCGAGCGGGCGTCGGCATGAACGCGATCGAGGACTATTTGCAGACGGACGCGAGCATCAATCCGGGCAACTCGGGCGGTCCACTGGTGAACCTCAACGGCCAAGTGCTCGGGATCAACACGATGATCGTGATGAAGGGCCAAGGGATTGGTTTGGCGGTGCCGTCGAACATCGCTCGACGCGTGGCGACGCAAATCTTGAAATCAGGTCATGTGACGCGAGCGTGGATGGGAATTGGATTGCAGGATCTCACGCCGCAACTCGCCTCCGAATTCCCCAACACGCCTTCTTCGGGAGCGCTCGTGAACATGGTGGTGACCGGTGGTCCCGCCGCGCAAGCTCATCTCGAACCGGGCGACGTCATTTCGCAGATCGGCACACGTGTCGTCACGGATGCGCAAGACATCATTCGCGAGACGTTCTTGCATGATGTCGGCGAAGTGCTGAGCATGGAGGTGGTTCGTGGGGGCAAACGTTACCAAACCAAAGTAACGCTCGAAGCGCGTCGCGAGGCTCAACCGAAACCCACCGCGTTGGAATCTGCGGGCCCTCGACCTCCGGGTCTGGGTTTGGCGTTGCGGGAAGTTCCGGACAACGATGGTCGACCCATCGTGCACATCGCGGGCGTCACGACGGATTCACCTGCGGATCGAGCCGGATTGAAGACCGGAGACATGATCCTCGAAGCGGACTTCGCGCGTTTGCCGTCGGCGGCGGACGTCAAGAAAGCCGCGGAAGACGGACGGCTCTTGCTGCGCGTTCGTCGAGACAAATCGACGTTTTATTTGGCGGTACGCTAGGGACAAACCGGCGGCGATGCTCAGAGCTCACCGGTCATCTTGCGACCGGTGTTCGGGGGCGGAGGCGTCTTCGAGCCTCCTCCTCCGCTCGACGTTTTTGTCGACGTACGAGTGGTCGTCGTTGGCGCCGGTTCCGAAGTTTGACTCGAGGCCGGTGTTGTTTGAACCGAGGCCGTCGGTTGAGGCGTTGGAACGGGTGCCGGTGTCGCCACCGATGTCGTAGCCGGCGGTGGTGGTGCGGCCACCATGGCTGATGGTGGTGGCGGCGTGGCCGAGGCGACCGGTTTGTCGATCACGAACGTGTACACGAGGAGGGCGCACACGGCGAGAAACAGCGTTCCGAACAAACCGAGCGCGATCATGGGGCCATCGTTGCGCTTACGTTTTGTCGGCGCCCCGACGGCGGGTTGGGAAATCCCGAGAGCCGCGTTGGGTGTCCCAGCCGGCGTGAAATGCGACAAACCCAGTTGCGAAGCACCGAGCTGATTGGGAACGACAACGCCACCCGAGATGCTCGACGTGGACGGCGTGGGACGCCCATCGTTTGACGTCAAAGGATTGCCCGGGACTTGGCTCAACCGCGCGGCTTCGGCGAGCAGTCCTGGAGGCAACGATGTTGGCGGCAGCGAGTGCAATCGCTGAAACGTCGGCATGGAGACGGCGTTTGTCGCCATCCATTGCTCGACCGCCGCTTGAAATTCGCGCGTCGTTTGAAACCGATGATCCCGATCGCGCGCCATCGCTTTGTTGATGATCGCGGCGAATTGCGGATCCAGTTGCACGATCGATTCGGGCGGATCGAACGGCATGCTCGTGATCTTGACCGCGAGCTCGGTAAAACGCGTTGCTTTGAAGGGCAAACGACCCGTGACGGCGTAATAAACAATGACGCCTACGGAATAGATGTCGGACCGAGCGTCGAGTTTTTCCGCACGAACCTGCTCGGGCGACATGTAATACGGCGTGCCCATGAACGTGCTCGACTGCGTCAGA
>CAYSYX010000160.1:0-17699 GCA_964435055.1 uncultured Polyangium sp.
ACCTTGGGCCGATCGTTCTCGTTCCGCGAGCAGAGCCAATGGGGCCGCCGCCGCCGTCGCCAATTGGGCGAGCAAGTTGTCCGGCTGGGGCAAGGCATCCCGGAGCATTGCGCATCCCGCGGACAGATTACGCGAGGTAATCGGCAGGGCGACGACGCGGCCTTGGGCGACGAACGCTTCGAATAGCTGCGTCTCGTTTCCTTTGGCCGGAGGGTCACCCAGATTCGGGCTGGCTGCGCCAAGAACCAATTCGCCGGGCGTGTCGCCGGCCAAATACACCGCAACACTCTTGGCCCCGCTGACCTCGGCGAATAACTCCACCAAGAGCTTCGCGCCGGCGTGCTTGTCGGTTGCGCCGGTCAACGCGTTCACTCGAGCCAGCCACCCGGCCATGCGGGCTTCACGAGCGGCGGCGAGCTTCAGCTGGTCACGTTCGTACCGCTCGACGATGCGCTGACGAACGAATCCGATGGCGGTGAGAATATCGTCCCCGGAGAGCGGGAGCATCAGCATGCCCGAGCAGCCCACGGCGACCGCGTTCCCGGCTGCTTCGAGGGTGTCTTTCGCCGCCAGCGCGTACACGGTGAGGTCCGGATGCAGCGCCTTGAAATGCTGAATGACGCTCAGGCCGGCGCCTTCACCGACGGAAAGATCAATAAACGCGAGCTCGGGTGCTTCGACGCTGGTTCGAGCGACCGCTTCGGAGAAGTCACCCGCGGCGATGATGCGATCCCCACGCAAGACGCGACTGAAGAGCTCACGGACGTTCGGGTCTGCCGACACGCACAACACGCGCAAAGACGTCCCCGGCTTTTCAGCGATCGGGCGGCGAGATGCCGGGGGACGTTGCGACGGCGTGCGGATCATCGCGTAAAGACCTCGCCGGTGAAAACGCGTCGCGCCGGGCCGCGCATCCGTACCTCGCGATTCGCGGCGACGGTTATTTCGAGAATGCCTCCGGGCAAGACGACATCGACGACTTGGTCGAACGCAATGGCTTGCGCGTCACACGCAGCCGCGGCGACCGCAGATGCGCCCGTGCCGCACGCCAAGGTCCGTCCGACACCTCGTTCCCAGACGGTGACTTCGATTCGGGGACGCGGGCCCGAGGTATCGATGCGACAAAACTCGACATTGGTTCCGCCGGGAATGGATGTGGCAACCAGCGGCCCGACGACATCGATATCGGCTTGGGTATACGCAGGCTCGAACGTGATGGCGTGCGGATTGCCGATATCGATCATCGTGAAGACGTGCGTCTGTCCTGCGATGGGCACACAAAGCGGTTCGGCTTGCCGAGCGACACCCATATCGACGGTGACGGCATACGCGTCGCCGTTTGGTTGGACGAGGCATTGCTTTTCGCCGGCGTCCGTGCGGACGACCAGCGTCGTGACGTCATGCTTGTCGCGTTGTTGCCGGGCCAGATACGCCGCCACGCAGCGCAACCCGTTACCGCACATCTCCGGGCGTGAGCCATCGGCGTTGACGACGATCATGGTCGGGTATTGTTGGTTGTAGTCGACGTACAAGATGCCATCGGCGCCGATCCCTCGATGGCGATCGCACAGGCGTTGCGTCTTCTCGGCATCGAAGGGCAGGCAACGTTCGGGGAGTTCGAGGATGATGAAGTCGTTCCCGAGGCCTTCCCATTTATCAAAGGACAGGCTCATCGTTTGGCCTTGCTGAAGCACTCTTTGGCCAGGTCGGGCGTGATGCCGTTGACCTCGATGAGTTTGCTTCGACTGGCGACGCCGACGATGATGTTGACGTCGCGACGACTGACTTCGAGAACCTTGGCGAGCAGCTTGCGGAGTTCGTCGTTGGCGGCACCTTCGGCGGGGGGCGACGTGAGAGCAACGTCCAGGGCGCCTTCACGGACGCCGACGACGGTCGATCGGGACGAACGGGGACGAACGTGAACGGAAAACCGAACGGCACCTGCACGGTCGGATATTTCGAGGCGATCCCATTCACCGGGGAGATCATTGGGGAGCTGCGACATTGCGATCGATGGCTCCATCGTAGCGCAAACAGAGATGTTCATGCGATGTGTAGATCGGGCTTTACGGAAGAAATTCCGGGATAGGATTGACAATCCACGGAAAGGCGGACGCGTATTGTAACGACTTGCGCGCCGTAGTGCTAGCCTTTCGCTATGACGCGATTGCGGTGGATGACGGGAGGGGAATCACATGGTCCGGCGGTGACGGCCTTCGTGGAAGGAGTGCCTGCCGGGATGCCTCTTTTGGCGGCGGACATCGACGGGGACCTCGAGCGAAGGCAACGGGGTTACGGCCGAGGAGGCCGGATGAAGATCGAGACGGACCGCGTGGAGTTTTTGGGCGGTGTGCGTGGGGGCGAGACGTTGGGGGGACCGATCGTCTTGCGGATCGAGAATCGGGACCATGCGAACTGGCAGGGGCGCATGGGTGCGGCGCCTTTTGAGGCGACGCCGGAGAAGTTGACGCGACCGAGGCCCGGGCACGCGGACCTCGCGGGCGGGCTGAAGTACGACCGCAAGGACCTGCGGGACATTTTGGAACGCGCGAGCGCTCGAGAGACGGCGGGCCGGGTGGCCGTGGGTGGCGTCTGTCGAAAGCTGCTGGGTCAGTTCGGCATCGAGGTCTTTGCTCACGTCGTGTCGATCGGCGGCGTCGAAGCCGAGGCACCCGAGCTGCCCTGGGGTGAACTTCGGGACCGAGCTCGAGCGTCCGACGTCGGCTGCGCGGACGAAGTGGCGGCGGCGAAGATGCGTCAAGCGATCCTCGATGCGGCCCATGCGGGCGACACGTTGGGAGGGGTCTTTGAAGTGGTGGCGCTGGGGGTGCCGCCCGGCCTGGGGAGCCATGTTCAATGGGACCGCAAGCTCGACGGCCGGATTGGTCAAGCACTGATGAGCATCCACGCCATCAAAGGGGTCGAGATTGGAATGGGGTTCGGGGCGGCTCGAGTGCGTGGGTCATCGGTGCACGACCCGATCGACTACGACATGGCGGGCCAGGGGTTTGGGGCGCAGAGCACCGAAGGCGACTCGAAGCCCCAGTTGTACAAACCTGGTTTCACGCGCCCGACCAACCACGCCGGGGGGCTCGAAGGCGGCATCACGAACGGGATGCCCATCGTGTGCCGGGCAGCGATGAAACCGATCGCGACGTTGAAGCGGGCGCTGCCGTCGATCGATGTGCAGACGAAGGAACGATTCGACGCGGCGCACGAGCGTAGCGACATCAGCGCCGTGCCGGCGGCATCGGTCGTCGGTGAAGCGATGCTGGCCATCACCCTGGCGGACGCGTTCCTCGAGAAGTTCGGAGCCGACAGCTTGAACGAACTGCGCCGTAACGTGTCCGGGTACCTCGAACAGCTCGCCGCCTACTGACCGTCCAGCTTGTTTCACGTGAAACAAAAACTTATGAGCAATCTCACAGTTGCACCAACGACCAAACCGCTCCTCCTTGGCGGCTTCATGGGCACCGGCAAGTCCACCGTCGGACCCATTGTCGCGCAGCTCGCCAACGTCCCCTTCGTCGACCTCGATGCCGCCGTCGAAGCCGCCGCCGGCAAGTCCATCGCCGACATCTTTCGTGACGACGGCGAGCTCGCCTTCCGGACGCTCGAAGCTCAGCTGCTGCGCTCGATGCTCGCCGACCCGTCACCGCGCGTCATCGCGCTGGGTGGTGGAGCGCTCGTCAACCCCGACCTGCGCAACGAGGCGCTCCAGTTCGGCTGCGTGGTCAACCTCGTCGCCGAGCCCTCCACCATTGCGGAGAGGTTGCTCGCAGCGGCAGCCGGTCAGCCGACGGGAAGGCCGCTGCTCGATGGAGCGCTCAACCCGGTCGACCGCATCCGCGCGCTGCTCGCTGCCCGTGCGCAGGTGTACGCGGATGCAGATGCACGCATCCGCGTGGATGGACGCGTGCCCGAGGCGATTGCCCGAGCCGTGCTCCATGCGTGGCAAGGTCGCAACCTCGTGGTGCGCACCGCAACGACAACCTACACCGCCCGCGTCACCCGTGATGTACCCGCCGAGCTGATCGAGCACCTCCGCGTGTTGGCCCCATCGTCCGTCTTCGTCGTCACCGATGAAACCGTCGACAGCCTCCACACAGCGGACACCCTGCAAGCGCTTCGCCACGCGGGAATCCCTCTCGGCGGCAAAGTCGTCCTCGCCCCGGGTGAAGCCCACAAGCAATGGCCCGCCGTGCAACACATCCTCGAAGACCTCATTCACAAGAGCGCCGACCGCAATTCCGTCATCGTCGCCATCGGCGGAGGCGTCGTCTCCGACATCGCGGGCTTCGCCGCCGCCATCTTGCTGCGCGGCATCCGCTGGGTCGCCGTCCCCACGACGATGCTCTCCATGGTCGACGCCGCCGTCGGAGGCAAAACCGCCGTCGACCTGGGCCCCGCCAAGAATGCCGTCGGCTCGTTCCATCACCCAACCGCGGTGTTCATCGATCCCACCTACACCCACACCGAATCCGCTCGCGCCTACGTTTCGGGGCTGGCCGAAGTCATCAAGTCCGCCGCGATCGCCGACCCCGAGCTGCTCGACTTCATGCGCCTCCACCACGACAAGGTCGTCGCCCGAGATGCCTCGACCGTCGAGGAACTGATCCACCGGTCCCTCGGGGTCAAGGTCGCCATCGTCAACCGTGACGAACGAGAATCCGGCGAACGTATGCTGCTCAACTTTGGGCACACCTTGGGACACGGGTTCGAAGCCGCCGGCAACTACCATGACCTCACCCACGGCGAAGCTGTCGCTTTGGGCATGCTGGCGATACTGCGCTTCGGCATAGCGCGAAACATTACATCCCGAGAAGCGGCTCGGGTCATTCAGGAGCGCATCGCCGCAGTGGGTTTACCTACAAATGTGGAGGCTCAACCGATGGACCGGGCGCTCGAGTTGATCGCATTTGACAAGAAGCGAGTTGCATCGAATGTGCGACTTGTGCTTCTCGAGGATTTGGGTCGACTTCGGATCGACTTGGTGCCGATGGTCGAAGTTCGGGCTTTTTTTGCGAAAGGCGAAACAAAGCGCACGGATTGATCTTGGGGATCTTGGCCGTAGGCCTCAATCCTGGATACGATAGACGAAAGCCTCTTGATGCGAGGCACGCGTCTGGGCGCGTTGGAGGTCCCTGATCATGAAGATTCGGCAGAAAATCATAGGTTCGCTGCTTGCGCTTGGTGCCTTCGGAACATTGCTGGGCCCAGGCTGTGCGGACAACCGCAGTAGCATTTTCGTCATCGGTGCTTTGGCCGTGCCGCAAGACACGTGCGCATGGGAGAGCACGGATGCCAATCCACTTCGTCCTGCCGGCAGGCTCGACTTGGCCTTGTCGCAGGAATACTGGATTCCCATCCTCGTGGGTAACCAGCTTGTCAAACGCGGTAACGCGGCGACGCTTCGAACCGAAACGTCGCACGTGAGTTTCTACGAGGCCGAGGTCAACCTCACGGATAGCGCCGGAGCTGCCATTCCCAATGGGAATTTCGTAGTTCCCGTTACAGGCTTTGCCGAAGCGGCGGCGAACACGGATCCTGGTTTTGGATCGGCTGCGGTGACGTTGATCGACCCGACGAGTGCGCAGAGCATCAAGCCGGGCCAGGTGATTGCGAACATCATCTTGCGCGGCGAGACATTGGGCAACGTCGAGGTGGAGACGGATTCTTGGGCTTTCCCGATTACCGTTTGCAATGGTTGTTCGGTATTCTTTTCGGCGGATGGGGACGATCCGGCTCAACCTGGCGTGGATTGCGACATTCGCGACGAAGCTCCGCTGTACTGTCGCATGGGGATGGACGATCCTGTCGACTGCCGATCATGCTCGGCGGTCAATCCGGCTTTGTGTCAGCCGTGATGGTGCTTCCGACTTGATCTGGCGCAGAAGACCATGGTGGTTTTCCGGTATCGATACCGGTGTAGGTTGGTAGTTCACTCGGCCATCGCCAATGAGCGAACTTCAGTCACCGGAACGGGCGAATCACAGTCGTCTTGCTGATTCTCCAACTGCGGCTCCGCAGTGGCCTTCAAAATCAGCGCCCTTCAGACATAGATCCCGTGACGTTCGAGTCGCTTCACGAGCTTTGTTTCAGTGAGGAGCTTCGACACAGATCCATCCGTATGCACAGTTCCTAGAAAAGGCGGGCTGTACTTCGCAACGATCTTGCGAATTTGAGGGAGCGCCGTTGCGAAAGCCGCGCCCATGACTTCACCTCGAAGATCTTGCCGGGCCAGCAGGAAAATGCGGACTCGGTACTTAACGATGGCCGCTAATTCCAGGATGTTGGTCCCAATACGCTCGTCCTTGGAAAAGCAAACCCACTCGGCGCGGCCGACATGTTCGAGCCACGTCTGATCATCTGTGTCTTGCGGAAACTGTTCGTCATGCACCACAAGAGATTCCCGCTCGCCATGCATGAGCGGTCGGATCGCGTTCGCCACGGTGACGCCACCAAGAGAACGATCAATGAAAAAGGTGATTGCCGAGCGGCTCGAAACCATGGATGGAGAATGTCTTCGTCAAGCAGCTCTAAGTTCGCACCGGATAGCATCTTCGATCTTTTCCGGGCTGAGATTGTAATCTTGCGCTAACTCGTGAATGGACTCACCCGCACGATGGCGTGAGGCGATTACCGCGGTTTGGATGCCCGTACCCACCAGTACGGGACGCCCAAAACCCCGACGCGGATCGATCACGACAGCTTTCCGCTCGTGCAGTTGACGCGGTTCGACGACGAACGGGTACAAACGTACGGCTAGTCCGCGCAAACCAGGTTCCCACTCGACTCGTTCCAGGTGAGCCTCAATGGCCTGGCGAATGGCGAACTGACCATTCTGATCCATCAAGTTGTCGCAATGCTCGACGAACAGGTTGACTCCATCCGTTTTGAACCTGGCATCGATCAGCGGATGCTGAGACGCGAGCGTTTCCTCCACCCGGGCAATGGCACGTCGAACGTTTTCCATGGGTACATCGTGCACACGACGCAAAGCATTGAGGATATGTGCTTCGACGACATTGAAGAACGACAAGAGCCGCGGATGGGCCGTTCCGGGTGCCCGAATCAGGGGTTCAACCTGCCGAATCCCACTCTTTGTTCGATACGTACGACCGGCGACCCAACTCTTGAGCGTACTTGGCGGAAGATGCAAGTAATGGGCTGCATCGCTGATTGTGTAGACGGGTAAATCACGCGGGTCCATACGGTAACGTTTGCCCAGGTAACCACAGCGCGCGCCGATTGACAACCTTCGACATCATCTCAAGGGCCTCGTATCCGGCGAGCCTCCTCGAATGGCGTGATACAAAAACTGAAACGGGAGGGTCAAGGCCACCATGTCGACTTGAGCGGACACGACGATGGCCGTTTCGCCGGAAGGACCCAAGCCATACCGGAACTGAGCAAGCAAGCCGCCGGCCATGTTGTAGACGCTGTGATGGTTGTAGCTACGGATGCCCCAAAACAACGACGTCGCCAATCCAGGTTCGATGCCGAACGTCGGCGTGTAGCGGCCATAGGCACCGATCGAGGTGACGAGGGGGAAGCCGTCGATGATGGGAAGGAGCATCGTGCCGCCAAGACCGACTTGGACTTCCTTGAACGAGTGCGTGAGCATTTCGCAGTAGGGGCCGAAGCCGAAGCTGGAAACGCTGGAGCGACCAAAAAGGATGTCGCTGCGTGCGCCGAAGTGAAAGGCAGTGTCTTTCCAGAACTGGTGCTGGGAAGCGACGCCTGCTGCACCGATGGTGAACGACCCGTTTGGTTGAGGGTCGGCGAGTGCCACGCTGGAGGAACAAGTGACGGCAAGAGCAAGCGCGACGGCTGAGCGAAATCCGTTCATGGTTCTTGGATCGCTCAGGAACCGAACCGGGTCAATGCTCAGGTTGAACCTTTGGGGTACGGACTCGGCCGTGTCCTGCGCCCTGAACCCCGGGCGAACCTGTTTCACGTGAAACACCCCGCCCGCTCAATTTCATGCTAGGGTCCGCCCCTTATGGCAGGACGCACGGTCCAAGTTCGAATCGGCGGGCAAAACTACAAGGTCGTTACATCCGCCTCCGATGACGACCTTCAACGCGCCACCCTCGTGGTGGAACAGAAACTCGCCGAAGTTTCGCCCCCGGGACGTATGGCCAATCCCCACGCTCTGCTCCTCGCCGCCCTGCGCCTCGCTCACGAACTGGAAGAAGCCAAAGCCTCGAACTCCGCCCTCCGCGAACAAGCCCGATCCGCTTTCACCAAACTTCGCGACCGCATCGACACAACCCTCGGCACCACCGAAGTCCACGACCACGAGGACCGTTGATGGCTTCCGCTCTTCAATTTCTCGAAACCGAAATTCGTACCCTCGAAGAACTGGGACTCCTCCGGCAGCACAAGCCGGTACCTCCCCAAACCCTCGTCCTCTGTTCCAACGACTACCTCGGTTACGCCCTCGAACCTTGGCCCACACATCCTCACGATGAACTCGCCCACGCCGGCGCCGGTGCCTCGCGTCTCGTCAGTGGTGAACACCCCGAACATACACGCGCGGAACAGATCCTCGCTTCGTGGCTCGATACCGAATCCGCGCTCCTCTTTTCCTCAGGCTACGCCGCCAACGTCGGCACCCTCAGCGCTCTCGCCAAACCTGGCGACGTGATCATCTCTGATGCCCTCAACCACGCCTCCATCATCGACGGTTGCAAACTCTCCGGCGCCACCATCGTCGTCACCCCGCATCTGCGAATCGATGCGGTTGCCCAGGCCCTCGAACACGCCCGCCATGCTCGCCGTCGCTGGGTCGTCACCGAATCGTACTTCAGCATGGATGGCGATGTCCCCGACCTGAAAAAACTTCGCTCCCTCTGCGACGCGAACGATGCCGCCCTCATCGTCGACGAAGCTCACGCCATCGGGACCCTCGGACCCGCAGGTCGAGGCATCGCCGCATCGGTCAACGTCAAGCCGGATGTTCTCGTCGGCACCCTTGGCAAATCGATCGGCCTTCAAGGGGCCTTCGTCGCCGGCTCGAAGACCCTCCGCACGTGGCTCTGGAACCGAGCGCGCAGTTTTGTTTTTTCCACGGGCATCAGCCCGACGCTCGCCCACGCCGTCAGTGAACGCGTCTTGCGTATCGCTCGAGATGACTCCGCCCGCGAGCGGCTCGAACAGATCGCCTCCCGTTTGCGCAGTGAACTCGCGAGCATCGTCGGGCCGGCCTTGGTGCCATCGATCGGCCCCATCTTGCCGGTCATCGTCGGAGCCCCCGATGCCGCGGTTCGAATGTCCAATCGACTTCGTGATCAAGGTATCCTCGTTCAAGCCATTCGACCTCCAACCGTGCCGGCGGGAACTTCTCGCTTGCGCATTACGGCTCATGCGCGTTTGACTGATCACGACATCGAGTTTTTCCTGGCAGGAATTCGAGACGCGTGGTCCGATACCGCCACCTTCAACGTCAAGCCAAGTTTTGCACCATGACCCGCATTGTCGTCTTAGGAACGGGTACCGAAATCGGTAAAACCCACGCCTCGATCGCCTTAACCTCGGCGTTGGCATCGATGGGCGTTTCCGTCGTCGCGCTCAAACCCGTGGAGACCGGTGTACCTGTCAAGCCCACGGACGCGAGCACCGATTTCGGATCGCTCGCCGCGTTCAGTTCGTATCCCGCGCGGCTGCCACCCTACGCGTTCCCCGAACCGGTTTCCCCGCACCTCGCAGCCAGACGCGCGAACGTCACGATCGAATGCAATCGCATCGTCGACTGGGTCAATGCTCACGCAGCTCGTTACGTGCTCGTCGAAACGGCCGGGGCGGTCTTATCACCACTCTCCAAAACGGAAACCAATTTGGACTTGGCTCGAGCGCTCAAACCGGACCTCGTGCTCCTCGTCGCTCCGGACCGATTGGGCGTTTTGCACGATGTGGCATCGACGCTTCATGTGTATCGAACCTTGGCGCCACAAATGCCCGAACCTTTGATTCTGCTTCAACCGCCGGTGGTGACGGATTCGTCGACGGGAACGAACGCGGAAGAAATAGTTTGGCTTGGTACAACACCGCGTGTATTCATGTTCCCCCGCGCCAAACCCACGGATCCGGCCGTTCAAGACGTGGCGCGATCGATTCTGGCGGCTTGGAACATCACCGAGCGGTGATGATTGCGCGGCAATAGGGAAAAACCGGCGTTACTTGCAGAGGGCGCGAATGTCGCTGACGAATTGAGGGAATTCAGCTTTGGCGGCGGCGATGATGTCCTGGGGTTTTTTCTGACGATTCTTCGCGTGTTTTTCGGCGAATTTCGCGAATTCCGCGTTTGCCTTGGGTTTGTGCCGTTTGCTCTCCACAGCTTCGTACGGGCCAAACCCACCGGCGAGCAGCCACAAGTAATCGTAGAAGTCCGAGGCGATGATTCCGAGCTCTCCTTCGGAACCAAAGAACACGACTGGTTGATCGAGCACGGATTTTTTATTCCGCACGAGCCAAAACGCGGCATAACCGCCGGTTCCATCTTGCCCGAAAATACGATATTCGGCCCCGTCCAGCTTTTTATTGCCCGTCCAGGCTCGAATCCAAGACACATTGTCTTCCGCGCTGAGGAATTCTTGATAGGGCTCGAAGTCGATGTTGTCTTCATCGAAATCGATGTCGAGCTCGTGCAGCTCGCTCAGGAGCTCGGGAAACGTTTGCTCAAAATTTTTCATGGCCGCCTCTTACCACGATTTGCCCGTTCGCGGTCTACAACATCCGTTCGAGCGTTCGGGCAATGGTCAAGTCGCCCATACAGCCATCCGAACCTTTGGCGAATGCGCAGCGCAACGTGACGGTGCCGGCGTCGAGGTTCACGGAGGCTTCTTTGATGTCTTTGTCGTTGGTGACGACGACCCGCTTGATGCTGTCGCGTACGGCTTCTTTGCCCAAATCATCCACGCAGATGACTCGAAATGCATTCGATAGTTTGCGTACGCCGAGGTGTTGGAGATTGCGGAGCGCCGGTTCGTCCGATTCGAAACTGGCCCACTCGATATCGATGACGACGTCGGAATTGGCAATGGTCCGCATGTCTTTTTGTTCTTCGAGGACCCAAGTTTCCTTGGCTTCTTTGATGAGTCGTTTTTCGATGAGCCCCATGATCGCCTCCGTGAAAGGACTCGAGCACGGTCGCTTGGGAGAGCGAAGAAGTCAATGGGTAGGCTGCATGCGCGAAGAATACTTGGGCAACGGCGGGGCTGTGGTACGAATGCCGCTCGGAGCACGAGAAATGGGCAAAACCACTGCTGCTCGGAAAACCGACGAAGAACGAGCAATTCGTGTCGTGATTCCCGTGGAGCTCGAAGAAAAAGTCGAAGCTGAAGCGAAACGACGCGGATTGGGTCTCGACATCGCAGTGCGCGAACTCCTCCACGAACGTGTGGCGGAATTGGATTCAGTCGATGACTTGACCCACGCTGAAGAATGGCAACGAGCACAAGCGTGGGCTTCGTGGGAACAAATTGCGAACGAACAAGTTCAAGAAGTTTCCCAAGAAGAGATCGACAAGGAATTCGAAGATGCTTTGCGAATGGTTCGTACGTGACAAACGTTCTCCATGCGCCGACGTATTCGATTTCATCCTGATTTCAAAAAAGACTTGAATGCTCAGCTTCGTTGGCTCGCCGCAAACCGCGATGATCAATGGATCAAGCAATTGCAAAATGGCATCGATGAAGCAATTGGTCTTTTATCCGAATTTCCCGCCGTAGGAACAATCGAACGCCAGGAAGGGACCACCGTATTGCGGCGTCTCATTCTTCGCCGATTGCCGTACGTCGAGAAAAAGTAGTTTTACGGGTAAACCTATTTCCCCTCGACCACCTTGCCCCGCTCGAGCACCCACCTCGCCCCCGCCTTCTCCCGAAACAACTCCGGCTCGTGCGACACCACCACCACCGCCGCTCCACGCGCAACCTCGTCGTCCACCACCGCGAGCAATCGCTTCACGCCCGCCTTGTCCAGGCCCGTCGTCGGCTCGTCCAGCAGCACCAGTGACGGCCCATGCACGAGCGCTCGCGCGAGCGCCACGCGCTGCTTCTGCCCGCGCGAATACGTGCGCACGGGACGCATCGCAAACGCACCCAGCTCGAACCGCTCCGCGACGCGATCCCACACGTCTCCAAGCGACTTGCCGCCAAGCTTCGCCGCCAGCTCGATGTTCTTGCGCCCCGACAAATCCGGATACGTGAGCGACTCGTGGGACAACCAGCCAATTTCATGACGCACGTCGTCCAAATCATCGCCGAGCGGTTCGTACGTCACGGTGCCCGAAGTCGGACGAATCACGGTGCCCAGTATCCCGAGAAGGGTTGACTTTCCCGAACCGTTTGCTCCTTCGATGAGCGTCAGTTGCGCCTTGTCGATGGTGACGTTCACGCCTCGAAGCGCCACGGTAAACCCGTACGTCTTGACCAACCCTTTCGTCACGACACGCGTGATGGATGAACTCGATGTCAGGCTCATCGACCCTTGTTGGACGGCGGCGGAAACGGACGAACCAAGGTCGTTCGATCACCGGAAAACGAAGGCGGATCGACGAGCGTGTGTTCGTCTTCGAGCTCATCGTCGAAGCTGAGACGTTCGGGCAAACGCGCGCCTGCTCGTTGGGTCACGGGCGCGGGTGCGTCGAACTGTAACGCCCCGACAAGAGCCCCGGCCGAAGCATCCACGGTGGTTTCGTCTTTGATCGCGCCGGGAGGAGGAGGCAACCAAGCGACTCGATCCGCTTCGGGCGGCGCCGGCAAAAGTGGTTTCGTCGGGGGCGCCGGAGGAACATGACCCGGCACTCGCGGTGCGGGAATGATCGCCGACCCCATCGCCATGGTCTTTACTTCACCCGTTGAAGATGCGCCCGGACGGGGCACGGTACCGGGCGCGGAGCGTTTGTCGAAATTGAACGACGCCGGACCTTGCCGTGATGAATTCGGAGCGGACGTACGAGCCGCCGCGAGCGCCGCCACTTCCTTGTGCGTCAACGACAACACGACCGTCTCGTCTTCGTCAGGCTCGCTCGCAAACGACATGCGCGCCGGTTGCGTCGACTGAGGTTGCGGCACGGTCGCGCGCATCGATTGCGGAGCGGCTTCCGGTTCGACGACGCGCCGAAGGACCTCGCGAAATTCGAGCGCCGTTTGAAAACGATCTTCGCGCATTTTCGCGAGCGCTTTGTCGACGACGCGTTCGAGCGACGTGTTGATCGCCGGACGTACTTCCGACAGCGGTCTGTGCTTCGAAGTCAGAATTTGCACGAGCAACGCGTTGTAGTTTCGCGCGACAAACGGCCGTCGACCCGAGAGCGCTTCGTACAAAATCACGCCGGCCGCCCAGATATCGACGCGATGATCGAGCCCTCGATCACCACGCGCCTGCTCGGGCGCCATGTAGTACGGCGTGCCCATGACGATGCCGGGCATCGTGAGGTCCGCGTCGCGGTTGTCATGCATCGCTTTCGAGATGCCGAAGTCGAGCAGTTTGGCGACGGCAGGTGAACCCGGCCGACGCATCAAGAAGACGTTTTCAGGCTTCAAATCCCGATGAATGATGCCCTTGTCGTGAGCGGCTCCGAGCGCCGACAAAACTTGCAACATCACGTCGACGATGTCGCGTTCGGGCAACGCGCCGTCACGCTTGATTCGCTGATCGAGCGTCTCACCGACGAGACGTTCCATCACGAGATACGGCGAACCGTCTTCGAGTCTTCCGAGATCGTACGTTTCGCAAATATTCGGATGACCGATACTGCCGGCAACACGCGCTTCATGACGCAAACGCGCGACGGCTTCGGCTTGTTGCGCGTGTTTGGGATGAAGAACCTTCACCGCGACGACACGACCAATCGCAACATGCTCGGCTTCGTACACCGCACCCATGCCGCCTTGTCCAAGGAGCGCTTTGATGCGGTATTTCCCGCCAAGCTCGACACCGACCAAGTCACGTCGTTGCTCGAGTTTGCGAACGCTCGGCGGCGGCTCGACACCTTTGGGCCCCGCAGGAATGGCACGCGGCGCGGACACGGGTGGTACGACCGGACGAACCCCGGCGTTTGGACCAAGGGGACGCGGAACATTGGGCGCGGGCGGAATAAATGGCCGCGGCGTGTTCGAAGCTCCGCGCGGCGGCAAACTGGACACTGGCCCGAGGGGCAGTCCCGTCGCCGGACAAATGACGAGCCGTTCGTCGTGCCGGATGCCGCAATGGCGGCAGCGAAGTTCGCTCATCGCGCCGTCCTACGTTCGGCGATTCTGCTCTTCAGAGCCACCCCAAAAATCATCGATCTGAAACGTATATTTCGATACTGCTTTCCAAAACCAAAATTACCGGGCAACTTGGGGATAACCTACTTGGATCTCCGGGATCCACTTGGGGACAGATTCAGGCAACGCCCGACCCGGGTCGGTTCATCCCCGATTCGTCCCGATCGAATCCGCCGGTTATCCACTGGCGGATCCACGTCCAACCTTTGGATCTCGCTTGTCTTTTCAACGTTATCCCCACTTTCCACAGGCCCTATGACGATCACGGATCAGTAAATTTCTTTATCTCATGATCATGGACAGACGCGTAGGCAAAGTCACAACAGAAACACTTGTCGAGATTTGGTGATTTGGACTTTGCCGCGACGCGAACCCTGCTAAGAGGGACCGGACCGTTGCCTTTGCAAACGGGGAAATAGGGCCATGGACCTCGTCATTGCCAAGAAAGATTTACTCCGCCTGGTCGATCGCTGTCAGGGCGTCGCCGACAAGAAGAGCGCCATGCCGGTGCTCGCCAACGTTTTGCTTGCCGCCGATGGGAGTTCGTTGCGAGTTTCAGCGACGGACTTGTACCTTGCGGTAACGGGTCAAGCGGCCGCGGAAATCGTGAGTGCCGGGTCGGTTGCAGTGCCGGCGAAGGACCTGCTCGATCGTGTCAAAGCGATGCCGGATGGTCCGATTCAGATCACCGCGCGCGAAGGTGCACAGACCATCATCAAGGCTGTCGGTTCACCGCGTCGTTACACGCTTCACGGCATGCCGGGCAGTGAATTTCCGCAGTTGCCCAAGCCTGCGGCGGACTCTCCGTCGCTCGAGTTACCAGTTGATTTGCTCTCGCAGCTGATTGCTCGCACGCACTTTTCCATCTCGACGGATGAGACGCGAGCTCACGTGAACAGCGCGCTTTTCGAGTGGGCTGGAGACCGCGTGCGCATGGTGACGACCGATGGTCATCGCTTGTCGAAGATGGAAATCACGCTCGAAGGCAAGAGCGCCACGGCGACGATGTTGATTCCGCTCAAGGCGATTCACGAGCTTCGTCGTCTCGCCGATGGTGCGAAGACGGAGAAAGACACGCCGCGGGTGACGATTACGCAAAGCGGGCCCAACGCATTTTTCAGCGTCGGAGGCACCGTGTTCTCGGTCAAACTCGTCGACGCTCAGTTCCCGCCGTATCACCAAGTCATTCCGCAATACACGCAGAGCAGCATCCGCGCGCCGCGTGCTCCGTTCGCCGATGCGCTTCGCGCCGTGTCTCTTGCGGCGAGTGATCGTACGGGCGGCGTGAAGCTCACGGTGACGCCACGCGCGCTTCGCATCACGAGCGAGAGCCCCGAGAGTGGCAACGGCTTCGACGAAGTTCCGATCGACTACGAAGGCGCGGAAGTCACAGTTGGTTTCAACGCAAAGTATTTTCTCGATGTGCTCGGCGCCATCGACAGCGACGAAATCATCTTGGGCGTATCCGGCGAGCTCGACCCGGCGGTGCTTCGTCCGGCGGGTGAGACGGCGCAAGAGAGTTATCTGTCGGTGATCATGCCGATGCGTATCTGATGTGGATGAGCCTTGAAGGGAACAACTGGGGCTGCGGGTTGCCATCGTCGCTCGTCGCCCCAAGGTTTTCGTCGGTTCGTTCGTGTGTGCTCCAATGAATCGTCTCGAGCTCGAGCGGCTCAGCGTGCGCGGAATGCGCGTCTTGTCGCGGGTGGACATCGCGCCCGCATCTCGCCTCAACGTCATCTGGGGCAACAACGGCCACGGTAAAACCAGTTTGCTCGAAGCGATTTACTTCGTCGCGACGTCGAAGAGTTTTCGCACGCCGCGCATCGCCGAACTGGTTCGTCATGGTGAAACAGCCATGAACGTTCGAGCGCGCTTCATCGAACGCAGTCCGACACTCGAACCGCTCGCGCGCGAGCAGAGTGCCGGGACGGCGGGTCGAGGTGCGGGGGTGGTTGTCCGAATCGACGGAGACAAACCCAAAGCGCTGATCGAATACGCGACGCGTTCTCCCGTGGTGGTGTTCCATCCGGACGAACTGAGTTTGTCCTCGGGGCCGGCGCTGGGACGGCGCACGATGCTCGACAGGCTCGCGCTGTTCGTCGATGCGCGGAGTGCGGAGACGCGAGGTCGTTACACGCATGCGCTCAAGGCGCGGCATGAACTTCTCAAGCGCGGCGTGCTCGATGGCAGTGAGCTTTTGGCGTTCGAGTTGCTTTGCGCGGAGCACGGAGCGGCGCTCACGCGGATACGTGCGCGGGCGACGGAGCTTTTCGTCGAGGAATTGCATGCGGCATTTGCGCAGATAGCTGCGCCTGATTTGCAGCTCGTGGCGCGATATCAGCCGGGCGGAGCGGCGGATGTCGACGAAGCGCGGGCGGAGCTCGAGCGACGACGGCGTCAGGATGGCTTCCGTCCAAGTGCGGGATTCGGGCCGCATCGGGATGATCTCGAGTTGCGATTCGGGGAGCATCTTGTGCGCATCGTTGCTTCGCAGGGGCAGCATCGCGCGCTCACGTTGGCGCTCAAGGCGGCGGAGACGGCGACGATTGCGAAAGAGCGGGGAGTCGAGCCGCTTTTGTTATTGGATGATGTGTCGAGCGAGCTTGATCCCGAGCGAACGGGCGCGTTGTTTTCATTCTTGGGACTTCATCGAGGTCAGATTTTCCTGACGACCACGCGCCCCGAGCTCATTCGCGCGCCGGAAAACTGGTCGGGTGAACGTGCTGATTTTCACCTTGTGGGGGGTGAGTTGGTCGAGGCGGGTCAAGCCTTGTCCTGACGAGATATTTTTATGTAAAAAACCCTGCCGGACGCTTGCTCGATCCGGCGAAAAAAGCTAGATTTCGCCCACTCGAAACGGCCCAATGCCACGTGAATCCAAACCACGGGCAACGGGTTGTCCCGTACGGAATCAACGTATTGGTTTCGAGGACGAAAATACCTCGATGACGTGATGGTTCGACCTCGCGTTGACCGTGCGATTTGCGGGAAAGCCAAAGCAGATGACGATGACGACCGAAGTGACGAGTATTCAGCCCCCCGAACCCAAGCAGCCATCCTACGACGAGAACAGCATTACGGCGCTCGAAGGTCTCGAAGCCGTACGTAAACGTCCGGGCATGTACATTGGCGACGTGCATGACGGGTCGGGGTTGCACCATTTGGTATGGGAAGCGGTCGACAATGCGGTCGACGAGCATTTGGCGGGTTACTGCACGGAGATTCGCATTACGGTTCAATTCGATGGTTCGGTGACTGTCGAGGACAACGGGCGTGGAATTCCTGTAGGTATGCATGCGCGCGGGGTGAGCGCGGCTGAAGTCGTCATGACGGTTTTGCATGCCGGTGGGAAATTCGACAATGCGAGCTACAAAGTCAGCGCGGGTCTCCACGGCGTTGGTGTGAGCGCCGTGAATG
>CAYSYX010000161.1:0-9074 GCA_964435055.1 uncultured Polyangium sp.
GCGTTGAATCGTCGCGCGTCGGCGATCGATCGGACCGTCGCGAAGCAAATTGATGCGCGCCCCGGCCCGCACTTCGCCGTATTGATTCGTCGCGAGCTTGCCGTCGTACACCGGATAATCGCCCAAACCCAGGCGATATCCCGCAAAGACGCTCGAGCCCCAAAACGGCAAAGGTTGCTCCACCACCGTGTCGAAGCGCCCCGATGGATACCCACCCAATGGGATCGCCGCTCCCGACGTACGCCACGACGGATCGAATCCGCCGGCAGCTGCGAGGCGTTCGCCTTCCGCTGCCGCGCGTTCCTGTTGTGCCGCAAGAATCGCCGGAAAACGCTGCTCCACGGAACGCACGACCTCTTGCAGCTCGAGCACATCCGTTGTCTGCGCTTGGGGCGTAGTCGTTTGAGGTGCAACGGAATCCGCGTGCGCCGATGAAGTCGAAAGGAGGAACCACGACGCCAAGGCCGCGCTGAAAAATTGTTTGAGGTGCAACGAACGAATCACTTTGCGGCTCCTTTTTCCGTGGATTTGCCTTCGCCTTTGTCCGTTACGGGCGCCGGCCAAGAAGGCGGGAAGCCGTTGAACTGACGCCATAACTCGTACCCGAGCGACACCCGATTGAGCAGAACCCATCCGTTCGCGCGTGTGCCCTGGCGCAAGAATTGTTTTGAGGGCCAAGTTTCCGGACCGCTCGGCACGACGAGCACGCGGAACTTTCCGTGACCGTCGTCGGTGGCATCGACGAACGCCACGGTGCCTCCGTACGTGCCGACGGCAGCGGAAGGCCAGCCGGAGAATTGAATCGCCGGCCATCCTTCGAACTGCAAACGCACCGTTCGTCCCGGCGCAACCAGGTTCACGTCGTTGCCATCGACCCAGAGCTCGACGGCGGCTTCATCCGTTTCGGGCACGATGCTCAGCAGCACTTCGCCCGTCTTGACCATCTCGCCGCCTTGTTTCGCCACGACACGAAGCACGGTTCCGCTACGCGGCGCCTTGACGGCTTGCATCAGTTGTCGCGCCAAACGCACTTCCATGCGCGCCAGTTCGGCTTCCGCGGAGGCGATCTCCGCCGCTGCGGAAGCGCGCGTCGCGGACGCATCGTTGATCGACGCGCTCGCATCGTTACGGACCTTCATCATGTCCGCTTCGAGGGCGCTTTCTTCAGAACGGGCCGCGGAAAGCGACGCGTTGGCGCGCTCGACTTCCGTGTGGGCTTTGGCCACGTCGAGCTCGGCGAGCTCGACGGTTCGTTTTGACGTCAAACCATCTTTGAAGAGCGATTGTTGGCGTTCCAAGTTTTGTTCGGCGGTCTTGGCTGTCGCTTTGGCAGCGACGAGGGTTTGAGCCGCCGCACGCACGCGCTCCTGCGCCATACGCACGCGTGACGTCGCCGCCAGCAGCGCGCTGTCGCGTGATGACTCCAGCGATTCGATACGTTCTCCAACGGCCGACGAGCGCGTACGTGCCGCATCGATGCGGGCTCGAACCGCTTCCTTTTCCCGCTCGAGGCGCGACACGAGGTCGGCGTCGTTGTCCACGATATCGACGAGCGGATCGCCTTCGTTGACATGGTCGCCTTCGCGCACGTGCCAACGCACGACGCGACCTTCGACAGGAGCTTCCACCGTTTGTTGTCGGTCGAGCGGAGCAAATGCCACCACGCGACCGTGAGCGGGCGAGTTCTGTTGCCAGGGCACAATCGCCAACGAGATCGCGGTGATCACCAGCAACGCGCCGAAGAGTCGCGCGATGGTTCGAGCCAATCGAGGCGAACGTACGAGACGTAAGACGTCGGCATCGCCTTCGAGGTCCATGGTGGGTCGTGCAAGTGTCGACATGTCGTTCCTCGTGATGCTCATGCCGCCACGTCGGTGGCGCGCAGCGGACGGAGTTGACCTTCTTGAAGCGCGTGAATTTCGTCGCAGTGTCGAAGCACTTCGCGATCGTGCGTCGTGACGATCAGCGTCCAAGCGGCGCTGCGATTGAACAAAGCGTTCATCACGACTTTGCGGGTCGCCGGATCGAAGTCGGCGATGCTGGTATCGAGCAGGATGAGGCGCGGTTTGCCGGCGATCGCTCGCGCGACACAAAGGCGCAACGCTTGGCTCTGCGACAAGGTTTGTCCGCCGTTGGACAAGACCTCCTCCAGACCATGCGGCAACGCTGTGACTTCGTCGTACAGGCCCACCGCTTGCAACGCTTCGCGGACGTCGTTCGTGTGCACGTCACGCCGTCCGAGGCGCACGTTTTCGGTCACGGTTCCCTCGAAAATTTCGATGTGCCGAAGCGCCGCCGTTTGATCACGCAAACCCGCCAAGTCGACGTTGCGCATGTCCACGCCGTCGATGTCGATGCGGCCATGCGTCGGCGCGCGAAGTCCGTAGAGCAGATCGACGAGCGTGCTCTTGCCCGAGCCGCTCGCGCCGACGATGCCGATACGGGCACCCGGCTCGATGTTCAAAGACACCCGGCCGAGGGCTTTTTCGCTGTTTGGATAGCCAAACGACACGTTGACCAGACGAACCTGGGCGCCGACGGCGCGTCGCGGCAGCAGGGTGCCTCCGGCGGACTCGACGGGCAGATCGACGAGGTGACCAAGTTTGTCCACGCCGGCGAGCAAGTCGTAGAAGCTCTCCAGGTGTTTGCCGAATTTCGCAATGCCGGCGACCACCGTCGTCACGATCAATTCCGCGGCGACGAGTTGTCCCAAGGTGAGTTTTCCGTCAATGACGAGCCACCCGCCGACACCCAGCAATGCGGTGCTGGCCAATACTTGCACGACGAGCGAACCCAGAATTTGGCGATAAAGCACTTTCCAATGCTTGTTTCGCGCCGTAATCCATTCTCGCAGCAGGTCTTCGGCTTTCGCGCGGGCAAATGCGCCTCCGCCATTGGCGCGGAACGTCACCGTATGCTCGGCCATTTGTTCCAGCCACGAAGCTACGGCATATTTCATTTTCGATTCTTTCAGGCTGGTATCGACGGCACCTCGGCCGAGTCCAAACAAGACAAACCCGAGCGCCAAAAGAAGCGCCACATCGAAAGCGAGCAGAATCGGGTGATACACCGCGAGGACAATCAATCCGACGCCCGTTTGCAAAACGATCGATACGCCGTCGACGAGCAACGTCGCCGCACCTTTTTGCACCGTGAGGACATCGAAAAATCGATTGACGAGCTCCGGGCCGTGCGCGGCGCGTAATGCATCCACACGTACCCGCGGGAGTCGATACGCCAAATCCACGGCCACGCGGGTGAAAATGCGCTGCTGAATGCGCTCGATGACCCACGCCCACAACGCGCGCAAAACCCCGGCAAACACAAGACCGGCGAAAACGAGCAACGTCAAGATGACGAGCGGTTGAAGCAACCCGCCGAAAGCCACCGTATTGACCAATGCTTGCACACCGATGGGCGCCGCCAACGAGGCAATGCCCACGCCCACGGCATAAATGCAGGCGACGCCGATATCATCCCGTTCGAGACGCAAAAGCGCGAACAGCCGCGTCAACGGCGAAGCTCCGTGCTTCGAATGGGCCAGCGCCGCAAGAGGTTCGCTTGCATCCGCAATCACCCAACGCACCGGCTCGGTCGGGCCGGAAATACCAATTCGTTGCGCAAGTTTGTCCGAGCTCAACCATTCGCCATGTTCCGGATCCTCGGTATCCGCGACATGCACGCTCTTTCGCCGATATCCGATGATCGCCATCGGCCGCTTGTCAGCCTTGCCGGTGAACGTCAACGCCGGGGTCAGTCCTCGAGCATGTTGAACGATATCATTGCAGGAACGACGCAGCGTCCGCACGGTCAGACCCAAACCGGCGCCCGCATGCGTCAATTCTTCGATATACCATTCGGGACCGACGAAAATGGTGTTCTGTCGCGTTTCGTCCAGCGCTTTGCGAGCGGAGGCTCGATCCACTTCGACGCCCGCTTGATCGGCGAGAAATTGCAGGGCCGCGAGCAGGGCTTCGGTCGTATCGACGACTTCGGCGCGGGGTTCTTCGGATGCATTTTCGGCGGGGCTTGCCGAAATGGCGTTCTCCGAAGGTTTGTCGGATTCTTCCGGGTATTCAGGTCGATTCGTCACGATGTCGGCCATCAGGCATGCATCGTGCCAATCGACGGAAGCCGCATTTGTTGGACCATCGAGATCCGCGGCTGCGACACGAGGTCTCAGATGCGACGTTTTGTCGCACCAGCTATTTTCCAGGATCGCATCGGCGTGTCCTTATCGATTAGGCTGATTCAAATAACCGATGAATCGGTTGACACGTTTGCACTTTCCTGGGATTCTCGAAGCATGTACGAGTTTGTTCGTTTCGCCCCTCTCGACATTACCCCATTTAATGATCCCGGCATGGAGAATCGCTCCGGACCGCCTTTGACGAGGGGCAGTCTTTTCATGCTGCTTGGAACCGTGGCCGGCGAAGCGCTCGGGCCGGATGCGCATGCGGTCATTCGACGTCTCGATGTGGACAGTTGGTATCAAGGACAATTGCTCGAAACATTGCTCAATATGCTCGAGGAGCACGATCCCGAACTGCCGGAATTCGTCGGGCGCAACATTTATTTCATGTTTCGAACCCCGCTTCAGCAAGTCGGTATCAATACGGCAACGGACCTCGTCAAATCAATGACAGGAACGTGGGTTTTTGCCACACGAGGTGATTCGGGTGAGTTTCGATCGCGAATGATTGCCGATCGTCATTGGATTGTCGAAGGCGAACAGCCGTATAATTGTCTGTTCGAAGGTGGCGCATTGCGAGGCTTTATTGAAGCGTTCGACGGGCACGATGTAAAAATCGAGCATTTGACATGCCGTCGAAAAGGGGATCCATTTTGTACCTACGACGTTCGCTGGGAGGAATAAGCAACTCGGTAAAGTAAGCGACAATGAATGACGACAACCAAGACGACTGGCGCAAACTGCCGCTGGCGATGCGTTTGTCCGACGAGGAGCTCGACCTCGTGCGTTGGATTGGCGCGCGGATGAGTCGCTTGTTGCTCGGGCGATACGAAGACTTGCCTTTCTTTGAGCGTGGCGATGAATTGGGGATCGTCGTCAACATGGTCGCGCGCGTGGCGAAGGAGTTACGCCAGGCCAAACAGCGCGATACGGCGCAAAAGCAGACGCTCGAAGCTCAAAAGAAAGAGCTCGAAAAGCAAAAATGCGAATTGGAAGAACGGGTCGCCGAGCTGGAGGTATCGCGAGCTCGAGCAGCGCAATTGCTCGCTGCGGTTCGTGAATTGTCGGCTCCTATGTTGGCTGTTCATCGCGGCGTCATATTGATTCCCATTGCCGGCGCATTGGACCCGGAATTGTTGCTGCGCGCTGAAGAACGTGTGCTCACGAGCGTCGGCGCGGCAAATGCTCGGGCCGTCATTCTCGATATCACCGGAGCCAAAGCGATTGACGCGGCTTTTGCCGAAGGGCTCGTGCGCATTGCGCGGGCCGTGTCTTTGCTCGGGGCGCGGGTGGTTCTTTGCGGCGTCTCCGCAGCCGCTGCGAGAACAGCTGTCGAACAGGGCCTCGATTTTGCGCCTGCCATCCTACGCAGCGACTTGGCGAGCGCCATTGCGACCGCGATTGCCGCCGATGGGGTTCGTTCTGGTAAAACCTCGAAATGATGCCGGCGATTACGAATCGCCCTCCGACGTCTCCCCGAGCCACCGTTGAATCGTCCGCCGGCTGATTCCCAAGGCCGCCGCCGCGCGCACTTTATTGCCGCCACACCTTTCGAGCACGTGTTCCACGTAAGCTTTCTCGAATTCTTCCAACGTCATCATGCGCTCCGCCGCTCCGGCAAATATGTCCGGCGCTTTGGGGTTTTGCACGGCCAGCGGCAAATCGTCCGGACTGATCCATTCCAGATTCGCCAGCGCCACCGCTCGTTCCACGGCATTCTCGAGCTCCCGGACATTGCCCGGCCATTGGTGGGCCATCAAAAGACGTGCCGCCGCACCGGAAAAACCTTTGATCTGCAATCCAGCTCGTTCCGCCGATTTTTTCAAAAAATACTCGGCCAATGGCAAAATGTCCTCCGGGCGATCCCGCAATGGCGGTACGGCGACTTCAATCACGGCCAATCGATAAAACAAATCTTCTCGAAATCGCCCTTCGGCCACGGCTTTTCGTAAATCATGGTGCGTCGCCGCCACGACCCGCACATCAATGGGCGTCGTTCGTGTCGAACCCAATGGACGAATATGGCGTTCCTCGAGCACACGGAGGATCTTCGCTTGGAGGACCAACGGCAAATCCCCGATTTCGTCCAAAAACAGCGTTCCCCCGTGCGCCTCGGCAAACAACCCTTTCTTATCCGATCGCGCATCCGTGAAGGCGCCTTTGGTATATCCAAAAAGTTCGCTCTCCAAAAGTTGTTCGGGAATCGCCGCCGAGTTCACTGCGACAAACGGTTTTTCTTTCCGTTTACTCGCATCGTGCAGCGCTCGCGCCACGCGTTCTTTTCCACTGCCGCTCGGTCCGGTGATCAAGACGGTCGCTTGTGAATCCGCCACACGCCGAACGAGGCTCAGAATGTCATGGAGCGCCGCACTTTTGCCAATGATGCCGCGCATCGCATTTTCCGTCGCCAATGCTCCGCGCAAGGCTTCGACTTCACCTCGCAATGAGCACGCTTCGACGGCCCGATCGAGCGCAACGCCGAGCACCGCCGGCTCGACGGGTTTCGTAAGGAAATCATAAGCGCCCTGTTTGACCGCTCGAACGGCGATTTCGATATTTCCAAATGCCGTCACCGCCAAAATCACAATGCGCGGGTCGGTTTGTTTCGTCCATTCAATCAAATCGAGGCCATTGCCATCGGGCAGGCGGACGTCCGTCAGCAGCAGATCGACATCGCCGGATTCGAGGATTCGTTTGCCCTCGGCAATCGTCGTGGCGCACGTGCACCGCAGCCGGCGCTTGTTCGCGATTCCGACGAAGAGTTTCGCCAAGGCTTCGTCGTCTTCGACGATGAGGAGGTTCAGCTGGGACGGGGAATTGATTGTGGCCATGAATCTGGTCCGCCGTGTTCAGTCAAGACAAACATGACGGTCAACGTCGAGTTTGCCACGGGATCGCCTACGATGCTTGCAGTTCGCGCCCGTTGTCCGTCATGCATCGAGTCTTGGATGAACCTCGCCCGTAAACGCCTCACGCGCAAGCTGCTCGCCGCCCTGACCGCGCCAGTCGCCATCGGCTTCCTCATCGCCGGATTCGTTTCGATTCAAACGACCCGCAACGGCGTCATCGATGCGGCCGAACGCGCTCTCGTCGACAACATCGCCACCCTTCGCGCCGCCGCCTTGCCCACGTTGAGCCACGCGCCGGCCGATGAACTCGCCCAACTCGTCGAACGCGTCGCCGCGGAAGAGACCGTTCAAGGTGTGGTTCTGTACGACGAACACTTGCAGGTCAAAGCATGTTCGTCCGAGCTGATCAAGGATCGCGCGGTCGTGGATGAAGCAGCCCGCCGTGCGATTCGCGATGTCGCGGCCGTGGAGAACGTGGTTCACGTTGCGGGGCGTGATGCGTTGCTGCGTGTCGAACCGCTTCAAGGAGCACCCGGAATCGGGGCGATCGCGATGACGCACGAACTTGCTCCGGCCGTACGTTTGGCCAACGTGACCGCAGTTCGTCTGGGCCTTACAGGCGGCTTGGTCGCGTTCGTCGTGTCGCTCGTCGCCATCGCCATTTCCCGCGTGTTGGGACGAGAATGGGGCAACCTCGTGCATGCGGCCGAACGTGTTGCCGCCGGTGATCTGAACGTTCGCGTCGAAGCGTCCGCACGGCTCGAGCTCGATCGGGTTGCTCATGCTTTCAACGACATGACGCGAGCTCTTTCCGATGCTCGCGAAAAACTTCTCGTCGCCGAAGCGGAGCGCGTCGAGCTCGACGCACGCATCCGTCATGCGCAGGCGCTCGCCGTCGTGGGCCAAGTTGCCGGATCGTTTGCCCATGAAATCGGCTCGCCGCTCAACACCATCCTCGGTTGGGCGCGTTTGAGTGCGGCCGATGAAAGTTTGTCCGAGGAAACACGTTCGCAATTCGAAACGATTGCAGCTCAAAGTGAACGCATCACGCGCATCGTTCAACGCATGCTCTCCGTCGCTCGGCCCTCGGCGGAGCAACGTGGCTCCGTGCACCTTGCGGACGTCGTTCGTGAAGTGACGGCGTTTCTCGCGCCTGATCTGCGTATTCGTCACATCGACCTGCGCGTGCTGGTGGCCGAGCGTTTGCCGCCGATCGTCGCCGTGCGGGATCATCTCCTGCAGGTCGTGATGAACCTTTGCGTCAACGCGATCCAAGCGCAGCCTTCCGGGGGAGCTTTACGCATCACGCTTACGCTGGATGAAGCCGAAACGAAGGTGGAAACGCGCATTCGTCTCGAAGTCGCCGACGCGGGACCGGGCATTCCCGAGGCGGATCGGACGCGTATCTTCGAACTGTTTTTCTCGACGAAGTCCAAAGGAGGTGGCACGGGTCTGGGTTTGCCCATCGTGTCGGACATCGTTCGGGATCTTGGAGGAAAGATCGAAGTTGCCACAGCGCCCGAAGGTGGCGCCTTGTTTCGAGTCCTCTTGCCCATCGCGGACGGAGATTGAGCACTTCCCAAGCGTCGCGTCCCACGTCAAGATGAAGCGTTCCGCATGGACGCTGAGCGCAAACGAGAGATCGACGCCGAGGTTCGTCGACGCATCGAAGCCGACGACATATCGGGGGCGACTTCGGTCGCGCTTCGTGCGTACGGGCCGGAAATCTTCGAGTTTGTCGCGGCGCTACATCGCAACGATGCCGATGCATCCGAAGTGTTTTCCCTGTTCGCCGAAAAGTTTTGGCGCAACTTGAAGTCGTTTCGTTGGGACGCATCGCTTCGCACGTGGGCGTACACCGTCGCGCGCAACGTCTCGCACGACTACCGACGCGCGGAAAAACGGCGGGCCGCGCGCATCGTTCCGCTCGCCGATGGTTCGATGCTCTCCGCCATCGAAGCGGAAGTTCGCACCGCGACGCAGTCGTATTTGCGTACCGAACGTCGCGATCGTTTTGCCGAGCTGCGCGCACG
>CAYSYX010000161.1:9084-17654 GCA_964435055.1 uncultured Polyangium sp.
AGGATTGGGTGTTGTTAGCAGCACCGCCAGCGCCGGAGGAACAAGAGCTGCTCATGTTGCGCGTCGATCGGCAGCTCGCTTGGGACGACTTGGCCGTCGTGCTGCATGGCGAGGGCAATCCGCCGCTCGAAGGGGACGACAAGAAGCGAGCGGCGGCGCGTTTGCGCAAACGATTCCAGCACGTGAAAGAAAAACTCTACGAAATGGGACGACGCGAAGGGCTGCTCGCAAAAGACGATTGAATTCTCCTACCGCTCACGCCTTCGGCCTGCTATTTCGGCCGCGTCATGAGTCGCATCTATCGCACGCTTCCTCCCGAAAATACGTCCCTGGGCATTGCATTCTCCGGCGGGCTCGATACGCGCACGGCGGTTGCTTGGCTCTCGCGCAAAGGATTACGAGTTTTTTGCTATACGGCGGATTTGGGGCAACCCGATGAAAAAACGCCGGAGGACATTCCCCCGATCGCTCTTTCGCACGGAGCGGAAAAAGCGCGTCTCGTCGATTGTCGCGAAGCGCTCGTCCGCGAGGGCTTTTTGGCGTTGCAATGCGGCGCATTTCATTTGTCCACGGCGGGACGAAAATACTTCAATACCACGCCGCTGGGTCGAGCCGTCACGACGACGGCCATCGTCCGGGCCATGCGCGAAGACGGGGTGAATGTCTTCGGCGACGGCAGCACGCACAAAGGCAATGATATCCAGCGGTTTTACCGTTATGGAATCCTCGTCAATCCCGACCTGAAAATCTACAAACCGTGGCTCGATGATGCCTTCGTTTCGGCTTTCGGCGGACGCACCGAAATGGCCGAGTATCTAAAGACGATCGGCATGCCGTACCATACGGGGACCGAAAAAGCCTACAGCACGGATGCCAATGCGCTCGGGGCGACGCATGAAGCGAAAGACTTGGAGTTCCTCGATAAAAACATGACGATCGTCAATCCGATCATGGGTGTGGCGTTTTGGCGGTCCGATGTCGCGATCGCCGACGAAGACGTGACGATTGAATTCGAGGCCGGTGTGCCGGTGGCCCTGAATGGCGAACGGTATTCGTCACGATATGCATTGCTTGCCGCGGCCAATGAAATCGGCGGACGTCATGGTCTCGGGATGAGCGATCAAATTGAAAATCGCGTCATTGGAGCGAAGAGCCGAGGCATTTACGAAGCTCCGGGCATGGCGCTTTTGCATATCGGTTACGAGCGGCTTTTGTCGTCGACGCACAACGAAGACACGACGGACCTGTACGTGACGCTCGGGCGGCGTTTGGGGCGGCTGTTGTACGAAGGCAAATGGTACGATCCGGAAGCGATGATGCTGAAAGATTCATTGTCGCGTTGGATTGCGGCGCCTCTCAGTGGAAAAGTTCGCATTGCTTTGCGTCGCGGCGACGATTACACGATTTTGGAAACACGGGCGGACAAGAGCACGTACGCGCCGGAAAAACTATCCATGGAAAAAACCGAAGCGATGTTCACGCCGGAAGATCGCATCGGAGCGCTCGAAATGCAGAACTTGCCCGTCTTGGACAACCGCGGCTTGCTCTTGCATTACGCCGAGCACATGCGCCAATTGACGGGCGGAGCCGAACCGGGCCTCGGGAATTTGTTGGGTGAGGGCGAAAAGTAAAGTTTTACTTGCCCAACTTTTCTCGCACTTCTCGCGCCGCGCGTTCTCCTGATTGCAGCGCACCCTCCATGTACCCCGTCCATTCCGTCGCCGTTTCCGTACCCGCCCAATGAATGCGTCCAACCGGCGCCCGTAATGCGGATCCAACGGAGAGCATCGCTCCCGGCACCATATTCGCGACAGGGCAACCGCCCGACCATTCTTCGGCCGACCAATCGAATTCCACGTATTCAATGGGCGTGCGCGCCTTTTCACCGAACATCTTCGCCAGGCTATCCAGCACCGCCGCCCGTCGTTCCGCGGGCGGGCGCGACGAAAACAAGCGCGCTTCGTCACCCATCACGAACCCAAGCAAGGAGCTCACAGTTCCATCGTACGAACCATTGTCGAAGACGACCGAGAGCGGACCGGTGTTCGTCACCGCTTCTCCGGAAAAACCTTCTTCGCGCCAAAATGCTCGATCGTACACCGCTATGCATTTCGCCGCCGAACCCATGGGCATTCGCGTGGCCAGTGCGTCCCGGGCAACCGGCAAACGAGGCTGAAAATCAATGCGATTCGTCAGGACAGGCGGCATCGCCAAGATCGCGTAACTCGCGCGAATCGTTGATTGGTCCGACGTAACAAGCACTCCGTCGTCGATTTGTTCGATACGTCGAACCGGAGACGAGAGCATCAGGGAATCGCCGAGTTTCGCGGCCAATCGAATGGACAATTCTTGCGCACTGCCGACGAATCGACGCTCTTGCGCACCCAATTCGATTTCCACGAGCTTCATCAGGCCGCCGCCCGCCCGCAGGTACGTCAAGAAATACAGCATCGACATTTCATGCGGCTCGGCCCCGAAGACCACGCGCACCGCGGCATTGAACAAATCGCGCACGTCCGCGCGGGGCATGAATTTGCGCGCGAACGTCTCTACCGTTTGTCCGTCGAATTCCGCCGCTCCGTCCATAGCCGAGGGTTCGTGCAATGGAACCTGGTTCGTCATTTTATCCAATTTGCTCAAGGCCCATTGCAACACGAGCAATCCGGGCAAAGGCAGGGACGGAATCGTTCCCGAATAATGAGAAAGTTTCCCATTGCGGTACAGGATCTTCTTTCCCTTGTGATATGTCGGGAATGTCTGCACGCCGAGTTCTCGGGCGAGTTTTTCGAGACGATCCTGGCCGGGCCCGATCCATTGACCACCCAAGTCGAGCACCCGCCCGCCGATGTCTCGACCGAGCGTGCGCCCTCCCACGCGATCGCGCGCTTCGAGCACCACCACGCGAGCACCCGCGTCCGCGAGCGCCCGCGCTGCGGACAAACCCGCCAATCCCGCTCCGACGATGACGACGTCGGTTTCCCTCGTCCGTGCAGACATCGATTCCGTCATGGTTTTTCCTAAATGAACAGTTGGGGCGTTGAATCGCCTGTGGTGTTCTTCGCCCCAAACCGCTCACAGACGCTCGAGCACCACCGCAATACCTTGGCCGCCGCCGATACACGCGCTGCCTACGCCATAACGCTTTTCCAATCGGCGCAGCGTGTAGACGAGGTTCGTCGTAATGCGTGCACCGGATGCTCCGAGCGGATGCCCGAGCGCGATGGCGCCGCCATTGAGGTTGCACTTTTCAATCGGCAAACCCAGCTCTTTTTGAACGGCGAGCCATTGCGGTGCAAACGCCTCGTTCACATCGAAAACGTCGATGTCGTCCTGCTTCAATCCTGCTTTTGCCAATGCCTTGGGAATCGCCGCGGCCGGACCAATGCCCATGATGGCCGGATCCACGCCCGCCGAGGCCCACGAAAGGAGCCGCGCGAGCGGTTTGAGGCCTTTTTCTTTGGCCGTCGCCGCGTTCGTCACGACGAGCATCGCCGCGCCGTCGCAAATACCGCTGGCATTTCCGGCGGTGACGACGCCGTCTTTTTTGAACACCGGCGCCAATTTGGCCAACGCTTCCGGCGTCGATTGCGGACGGGGGTGTTCATCCACGACAAACTGCACCGGAGGTGCGCCGCGTTTTCCGGGGAGCTCGACCGGCGTGATTTCGTCTTTGAACGCGCCGGCTTCATTCGCGGCGGCCCACAATTTTTGACTGCGCAGGGCGTATTCATCGCAATCGTTGCGCGTGATCCCGTATTTCGTCGCCAGATTTTCCGCCGTCATCGCCATCGGCGAATTCACGTAGGAATCGGTCAAAGCGCTCCAAAGCGAATCTTCGAGCGCCGGGGGTTTGCCGAAAGGATATCCTTTTCGTCCTCCGCGAAGAACATGCGGCGCTTGCGACATATTTTCCGTACCGCCGCACAACACGATGTTTGTCTCGCCCAACAACACGAGCATGGCGGCTTGCGCGACGGCCTCGAAGCCCGAACCACACAATCGATTCACCGTCAAGGCCGGGGTTTCAATGGGCAAACCCGCTTTGAGGCCCACGTGACGAGCGCAATAAATTGCATCGGCGCTCGTTTGCTGCACGTTGCCCACGACGACATGCCCCACGTCGGCTGCTTGGACGCCCGCTTGTTCCAACGCCGCTTTCGCCGCTTTCGCCGCAAGATCGTTGGCCGTGATGCCTTCCAGCGCCCCGTTCATCGTTCCAAACGCCGTTCGTTTGGCCGCAACGATGACGATGTCTTTGTCCGTATTCACCATGATCTCTCCACAGGTTGCTGTCGAAACTTCGCGCAGCATGCGTCTTTACGACGCGCCGATCAAGGGCCCACGAGGCTCGAATCGTTGAAGGATACGATTTGCGCAGTCATCCGGGCGTGTTCGTCCGTCACGGAGGCATTACGTCGTGCAGCTCGCCCATCGATGATTGAATTGTGACCGGCGATATCACGATGCGACTCGTCAAGGGATAGGCAGCGCATCCAGATCAAGTACACTCGGAATTCGGAGGAGCTTGGTCATGGCAATTCGACGAAAAATTGGTTTCTTGGGCCTGGGATTGTTGGGGGTGTTTGTCGCGTCATGCGGGGATGCTGGTACGAATAAACCCCCCGTCGAGACACCGCCCGCAGATGTTCTGGCACATTGCAACTTCGAAGAACCCGTTGTTCATCCCGCCAAACCTGCCAATGCTCCCACCGAAATCAAAGCCGGTCACAGCTCCGTCGTACTGCCCATTCCCATCGGTTCTCCGCTTGGAGGTTATACCGCGCGGGCTCGCGGATTGATTGGCGGGCCAAAGCCCGTGGACAAACGCCCGCAACGATTTGCAAAAAGCTTCGTACCCACCGTCGGAATGCACGACGCTTTACGCGCCGAAGTGCTGGCCCTCGAAGCGGGCGGTGAAAAGATCGTTCTCGTCCGGATCGACGCCCCGTACGTCATGGAAAACTCGCTATTCGAAGTCGAGGAGAAAGTCGCTCCCGATGGATCCATGCGCGGGCACATCGTGTTGAGCGGTTCGCACAGCCATTCGTCGTGGGGCGGATATCAGCCCAGTCTCGTGCTCATGGCGGGCTCCGATCGACCCAAAGAAGAATTGGCGCAGCGTTTTTCCGAGAGCATTGCGGGCGCAATCAAAGAAGCCATGGCGGCTATGGTTCCCGCGAAAATCGGGATCAGCGTGCAAAAGCCTTTCGACCCGATGAACGAGATCAATCATGATCGCCGCGACGATAACAACGACGTGCTTGGTCCGGATGGCAATACAGCAGGCAAAGACAAGGACCCCAATATTTGGATGATGCGCGTCGACAAACTCGATGGAACGCCGCTGGCGGCGATTGTCGATTTTCCCATTCACGGAACCGTGAGCGACAGCGAAAATCCGCTCGCGTCGTCGGATGCGACCGGGGGTATTGCGCGAGCGCTCACGCACGAACTTGGTTATCCCGTATTGCATTTTCAAGGCCCGGCCGGTGACGTGTCTCCTTCGGGCTCGGGAGGTCGCGATGCGTGTCCCGATCCTCGCCAATGCCTCGATATTCCGCGCCTCGAAACGCTGGGAGCGCGAGCCGCCGAAATCATAGCGCCTATGATTACGGAAATAAAAACGGGTGACAAAGCGGCTTTCGAGATTGTTACGAAAACCGTATATATTGGTCGGGATACGGTGATCAAGCGTCCCGATGGAACCGAATTGCGCTACAAGCCTTACGATCCTGAATACATCGAGCCGGATCGAGAAATCTTCGACGCCCAAGGCAAAATCATCAGTCCCATCGACGAATTCAATGCGTTTGCGGGAGCGGGACTTTGCGGTGAAAAATCCGGGGCGGGAGCGATAGCTCCGATTCATGGCACCTTGGGGCTCGCTCCTTATGGAGCCTGCTTGGACGTCGAGCGCGGCGGTCACGTTATCTTCGACGCCTTCTACATCGGCGACTACGACGTTAAATTCCCCATTTGCGACACATCGCGCACGACCGTCACGGCCATTCGTATTTCCGGTACACCCGGCGGCGATTACTTGGCTTTGACCATGCCCGGAGAAGCGGTGGCGCCATTTGCGAGTTATCTACGCGCGATCTCCCCGGCGGGCGCCGAAAAAACGCTCCTCATCGGTTATGCCAACGATCACATCGGGTATTTGCTCACGGCCGAAGATTGGCTCGCGGGTGGATACGAACCGAGCATCAATATTTGGGGACCGCTCGAAGGTGAAATGGTCATCGGCGGAATCTTGGAAGCGGCGAAAGTCGCGTGGACGCCGGAAATCGAAGATCCGGAAGTGGGCAGTTCTCGTTTTACGGGATGGAAATATCCGGACGTCGAACCGATTACGGTTGTCCAGACGACCGAGCACGGTACGGTCGCTCCGGTGCCGGCCGAAATTTGGTGGCCGGATACCGCGGCCAAGAATGCGCAGGTTCTTGCGCCCAGCGTGCCTCGAGCTACCGGAGCCGCTCGGTTTGTCTGGTATGGTGGCGACGTCGCCATCGATACGCCGCAGATCTTCGTCGAGCGGGAAACCATGCCCGGCAAATTCACGCGACTCACCGATTCCAAGGGCCACGTCGTTTCTTCGTACGACGGCACGATCATTACGACGTATACGCCTCAGCCGCTGGAAGCGATGATCCCGGACAAACACATTTTTGCGGCGACGTGGCAACCGGTTCCGGGAGACCCCATTTCCCTGACAGACCCCATCGGACCATTTTCATTGCCGCTCGGGAAATACCGCTTCGTGGTCGAAGGCAAGGCCAATGCTGCGTCGGGACAAACGACCTACACCATCACGAGCGACGCGTTCGACGTGGTTGCCGCGCCCTTGGCCGCGTCATCCAAAGCGACGCGCGGCGCATCGTCGCTCGAGATTACGGCGAGTCTTGGAAACGCGCCCGGCCTTCGGGCGCTCAAGGTTGGTCCGAGCGATGTGAACGTGCCGCTCGTCGGGCCGTGGAAAGTGACCGTCACGTTCGCGAACAACTCGACGAAAATGGTGGATGCGACGCCGGATGCGTCCGGAAAAACCACCGTCATGCTCACCGCTCAAGAAGCAACGGATGCCGTCAAAGTCGATGTGCGGGACAGCGTGGGCAACGGCGGTTCACTCGACGTGATGTGATGCCCGACCAAGATTGTTTGTGCACGTATGAATGGGGCACCGAGGTCGGCTCGGCGCCCTTGAACGAGACGTGAGGCGAAGTTGGTCAAGACAGACGATCAATCGTCCTTGTCGTGATGTTTGCCCCCGCGCTTGTCGTCATCCTTGTCTTTGCCGTACTTTTCGCGCAGCTGCTTGACGAAAACTTTCGCCTGATGGCGCACGTCCTTGGCTTCGTCTTTCGTCACCTTGCCGTCTTTGCCGGCTTCCTTCGCCGCCGTTCGGATCTTGGCTGCGGCGGTATCGAAGTCTTTGCGAATCTGCGTCTTCACGCTGTCCGGCAGCGAGTTTGCCGTGATCAACAGCTCCATCTGCGCTCGGGCCAGATCGATCTTCTTTTCGACGATCTCGTTGAATTTCGTCGAATCCATCGGGAACTCGCCCTTGTCGTGATGGTGCTTGCCAGCCTTCTCGGCGCGCGGGGCTTTGGGTTTGTCCTCGGCGTGAGCAGCGAGCGGCGCGGTCATGAAGGCGCAAGCGGCGGCAATCGCAAGGGTTTGGCAAATGGAACGAAGGCTCGACATGGCGTGACTCCTCTCGGGTACTTCCCGTGTTGTCGTCCAGGCTCTACAGCACGATGCGTGCCGGCTACTTTTCAGCGGTTTGCCCGGAAATCATCGCGATCACACTGCGGATTCGTTGTCGCACCTGCGGCGCGCCATGTCGGATCGTGAACATGCGTCCACGTTCACGCCGTGTTCACGTCTAGTTCTTCCGGACCAACGTGTCGAACCACGGGCGCAACGTACGTTTGCCAAGCGCTGGGGCCACGCTGTTGGTCGTCGTGACAAACGCCACGAACTCGAGCATGTCGGACAACCGCGGATGCATCAGGCGCATCATCGAGCTGCCAAAGCGAAAAAAGCCCGCGGGCACGTGCATGATGCGCGGTTTCTTCCCCACCGCATCGAACGCCACACGCATGATCTCTTCCCGGGTCAACACTTCGGGACCTCCGGCGTCGATCGTCTCCGGCCCTTCCAGAACGGCATCCGCAACGAGCTCGGCCACGTCCACCGGATGAATCGGATTGGTCTTCGCCTGCCCGTCTCCCGCCACGGAACCAACGCCCATCTGCGCCATCGTGACGAGGTCCCCGAGCGCGGAGAACACACCGGTTGGCCGGACAAACGAATGCGACAACCCCGACGAACGGATGCGATCTTCCACCTCGAGATGGGCGCGCATGTAGCGCGTATGGTCGTAACCCGGGCCGGCGTGGGCGGACAGGTACACGAATCGTTTGACCCCCAATCGTTTTGCCGCATCGAGCAAGTTCGTATGCGCCAACGTGTCGACCGCTTGGAACGAACGTCGTTCGCGCATCGAGAGCGAAACGTTTGCTCCGAGGCACGAAACGACGACGTCGATGTTTGTCAAAGCGTCACCC
>CAYSYX010000162.1:0-17545 GCA_964435055.1 uncultured Polyangium sp.
CCTCACGCTTTCGCTGATGGATTACAACGACGGCAAGTTGAAGGTGACGGGGCAGCACGAAGAAGTCATCGTGGTGCGCAAGAATGGTCAGCTCGAGCGGATTGATACGACGGAATTTGGAATTCCGGTGGGCATGGACGAGGATATCTCGGAATTCTTATCGAATACGGAAATTCCGGTGAATTCGGGTGACGTCGCCGTTTTGTTTACGGATGGGGTCACGGAGGCGGAGCGGACGGACACGGCGCAATATGGAGTGGAGCGTCTGTGTGAGGTCGTTGTCGCGAACCATGCAAAGACGGCGCAGGAAATAAAAGAGGCGATCATCGCCGACGTGATGGCCCACATTGGGACCAACAAAGTCTACGATGACATCACGGTACTGGTCATCAAGAGGCTATGACGCGTAGGAGACTGTCAACACTATGAGTATGAGTGAGATCATTGGCGTCTATTCGCTCGACGACTCGTTCAGCGAGCACATGTCGTTGACCCTGTACCCGGATTCATTCGCGGTGCGGTGGAGCCTCTGCAACCTCACGGCAAACTTCATGGCGGAATATTTCGCGGAGCTTTTCCCCGAGGGAGACGAGGAGGGCAAGCTCATCAGCCGCGCCGAGGTGAGCAGCGCCGTGAGTTACGTGCTCAACGAGTTGGTTGAGAACGCGGTCAAATTCAATCGTAGTGGGGACATCAACGTCACCGTGGGAATCGGCAAGGAGGACTTGGTTTGTCTCGTGAGCAATCACATCGCCAACGGCGATGTGCCCCCATTACGAGAAAAATTGCTCGAGCTTTCGCGTGAAGATCCGGGAGAACTTTTGCGGCGGCAAGCGGAAGCGAATGCCGAGGATCCTGAAGCGACGGGATCCGGACTTGGATATCTCATCATCATGAGCGATTACGGGGTCAGTCTGGGCTGGAAGCTCGACCCTGTTTCTTCGCAAAACACTTGTATCAGGACGATGGCGCGTCTGCCCATCTTGAAGGAAAGGGCGAGAATGGAAATCAAAGGCGGAAACTATCGAGTATGGTACGATCCGGGCGAGGTGGCGGTGTTCTTCGAGGGGATTCTGCGGCTCGGTGGACCTCAAGAATACGCACCGATCGAGGAGCTTCTCGACAAGGTTCTCATAACGAACCCGAAGTCGATCATTTTGGATCTGCGCCAGCTCAATTTCTTGAACAGCTCGGGCATCAACGTTCTTTACAAGTTCGCGATTGCCATGCGAAAGAAGGGCGATGTTCAGCTTGTGGTTCGCGGTTCGAAAACCGTACCCTGGCAGGGTAAGTCACTCCCGAATCTGAAGAAGTTCAATCAGAACTTCGAGATGATCTTCTGCGATTGATAGAAGGTCACAGGCGAACGAAGAAGAGAGCGGAAGAGGATAGTTTCGAACGATATGACTGCAACGAACGACAGCTCGACGGAACCCGCGGTCGGATTATTGGCCGACGTCGCGGACATTGATTCCGTCAAGTCACTTCTTCTCGACGAAGCAGCTGCGGAGCAATTGCTTTCGACGAAAGAAGGACGGCTGGAGTTTGTTGCGCGCAGTCGCAAGCTTGTCGAAGAATGCGAACGATTGCGGTCGGACATCGAAGAAATGTCGGTCGTCCACGAGCTGACGCTCGAACACGCCACGCGTATCGAGAACGAGCTCGAATTGCAGAATCGGATCGTCAGTGAAGACCTCGAAGTGGCGCGCGGAATTCAGCAATCGCTGATGCCCGATCCCGCCATGCTCGCAGGAAACTTCGATATTGCGATCTATCACAAGCAATTGACCGAAGTCGGAGGCGATTACTACGACTTTTCACAATTGCCCGGTGAACGACTCGCCGTGAGTGTCTACGATATTTCCGGTCACGGCGTATCGTCGGCGCTCATTATGACGTTCCTCAAGTCCCAATTCGAAAATGCCACCAAACGGCTCGACAGCCCGAGTGCCATCGTCGATTGGGTCAACCGTGCTTCGTACGCTTTTCTTCGCGGAGTTCGCCGGTATGCAACGGTCAACTTCGTGATGTTCACCGAAAGGTTTTTGCGCTACGTGTCGGGAGGCGGTTATGGACTGCTCGTTCGGCACGGAGAACAAATCACCTTCAATCGGGTAGGTAATTACCTCGGTTTGCGAACCAAGCCATTCCGTGAATTCGAACTTCCTTTCGAGGAAGGCGATGTCCTTGCCCTTTACACGGATGGTATGGCCGAAGCTCTAGATGAAAACGGAAAGGGTTATACCGTGCAACGTCTCAATGACTTGATCGCGCGGCATAGCGACGAACCCGTCCAGGATATCCTCAATCGGTGCGTCGAAGACTACACCAATTTCAGGGCCCAGGACACGGACGACATCACCCTCCTCATTCTGCGTAGGTGTGCGAAATGAGCGCCGGGGGAACTCGAACGCAGACGGCGGTGGGCGCCTCGATTTATATCTCGCCCCTCGATCACGTCGCGGGTGACGTCGCCGGTTTGCTCGGCAATTTTCTCTTCGATTTGCTCGGGATGTTCTATCCCCGGCAAATCTGCTCAAAAGCCAATGTCGTCGTCATCGAACTCGTCACGAACGTCATGGAGCATTGCACCATTCGTGATGGAGCATTAAAAGTCGACCTCAAAATCGACGGAGATGACCTCATTATCACTGTTGCCAATCCCGTCCCCCAAGACGTCTACGAAGCGGTGAAAGATCGTTTCACTCGGATTGCCGAAGCTCCGGATCCGAAGAAACTCCTCGCCGATACCGTCAAGGAACGAAGGGTTGACCGTGCCAAAGGGGGCCTCGGTCTGATGCGCCTCACGGCCGAAAGCAAATTCAAGCTCTCCGCCGAATACGAGCAGGGCTTTCTGATTGTCAAAGCGCAATTCCCGATGAGAGGTTTCGCATGAAGGTCCTCACCTACGGTGAAATCATGGACGGCGGCTTGAGTGTCTTTCACTCCGTCGCAAAACTCGATGATCGTCACCTCATCCTGACATTCGAGGGCGTCATCCGGGTCGATAACCCCTATCGCTACCTTCACGCCTACCTCGAAGAACTCGCCAAAGTTCTTCCCAAGCAGAAGATCAGCGACACGACGATGGACTTCGTCAAAATGCGCTTCTGCAATTCCAACGGCTTCTACGTCATCATGGATATCGTCGATGCCGTCTACAACCTCGTCCCGGGGCCCGTCACCGTCCGCCGCATCGCCGACGACGATTGGCAATGTGAAACCCTCCCCATCCTCTTGAACCTCAGCGAAGAGCACATCTCCGCGCGCACCAAGTTCGAAGACATCAAAGCGTCTTGAGCTGAATTCGCCCTCGCCGGGTCTCGCCACAGCCTCCATCCATTCAATCATCACGCAAGCCGTGGCGAAGCTTCGTCGTGGCTTGACATGTGGGCCAAGCCTCCGAAAATCATGTCTCAGGAGGCTTCCATGAAGTTTCACCAGCATCGCTTTTCCGTATTCTTACCGGGCTTACTCGCGTTTGTCGGAGCGTGTTCCGAGGCGCCGGATTCGGTGCCCCGACATTCTTCGGGTTATGCGTCTTCCTCGTCGTCCGGCGACGCTGGGGCGGGCGGGATGACTGGTGGTGGGGGCATGGCCGGATCGGGCGGGACGGCCGGGTCTGGTGGAGCTGCCGGCTCGGGCGGGAGCATGATGGCGGTCGTGCCCAAGCCGGATTTCGGGTTGGTCGATACGAATCCCAACACCTCGACGTTTGGACAAACCATTTCACCTCGGGATTATACGGGGCAAGTTTCCGCGTGGTACTTCGGACATTCCACGTGAAGCTACTGTAGTGGCCAGTTTGGCTACATGAACCAGATGCAGGGCGAGATCGATGCGGAGCTTGGCGGGACGCCCGGCAAACGCGTTCAATTTTTGGGAGTCAACGAAGCGGGGCTCGAAGCCGGAAATGCGGCCATGACAAACGGCCGTATGTTGCCGTGGCTTCAGGACACGACCGGGCAGCAGGTGTGGAAGAACTGGGCGGTCACGTTTCGCGATGTGGTCGTTCTCGACGCCGAGAACAAGCCGATCGCGGTGTACAACGTGACGACGTACAACCTTGGCGATCCAACGAATTACGCGGCGCTCAAGCAGATTTTGCTCGACGCGGCGAAGACCTTGCCTTGATGTGACGACACGAACAGACGGACAAACGCCGACGTCTCGGACGAGTTCAAGAAGGACAAACCAGGCGGGGACGTCGGCGTTGAAGACCGGACGGACGATGTGGTGCGGCGTCTTCGCATCATGTTTGGAAGATGAAACCGAGCATGACGATCGTTGTTCGAGCCGCATCGTCGGGTCGTCATGCGCGCGTGGAGAGTCGAGCGAGGGCTTGGTGCGGGATCGGGCTTGCGGGTGGGGGCGGGTGGGTGCGTCGAGGTGAGGAAGAGGGGCGTTCGGTTCACGAGGAGCCGATTTCAGTTGTATGGGTCAGCGGCTTGGTGGTTGGGCCGGAAATTCCATTGACGAAATTTGGTCGGCGTGAGGCAAATGGTTTGGCGCTGTGTGCCGTGAACCGCACGTTCGGGAAGGTTTGGCATGGATACACGGATTTGCTTGCGCTGCGTCGAGCGACGGCGGAGCATTTTTGAATTTCGGGACGGGAAATTGGTTTAAGCGCCGAGGAAAGCGGCGATGGAATCGACGGTGGCGTCGGTATCTTCGAGCAGCAGGGCGTGGCCTTTGCCTTCGACGAGTTGGAGTTTTGCGTCGGGAATTGCGTTGACGATCCGTTGGCTCAGTTCGGGCGGAGTGGCGATATCCAGTTCACCCACGCGTGCGAGCACGGGAATACGGAGCGCGCTGAGGCGATCATAGATAGACGGTGCGGCGGCGGTGGCTTCGAGTTCGTCGGCGAGGGATTCCGGGTGCGGCCAATCGAGCCATCCCATGGCGCCGGCGACGGCGGTGGGGTTTGTCCGAGCACTTTGCGGGGAAAGCATGCGCGTGGTCATGGTTTCTTCGAGAAACGGTTGCCGAAGAGAAGGCGTACCGCGGAGCATTTTTGCAAACCCTTGCATCATCGCGGCGTGCGGTGGATCGAGGCCCGCAATACCTCCGATGGTTACAATGGTATTGACATGCGTTTTACCATCGAGTGCGAGCAAGAAAGCGCGCCATGCGCCGAGGGAAAACCCGACGATGGCCACTTCTCGAACGCCGCGGGCGATGAGAGCTTCGTCGATGAGTTCGACGGAACGAGCGATGGACAAACTCGGTATGTGCGGCGACTGGCCATAACCCGGCATGTCGGGAAGCAGAACATGCATGGTGGCTTGCAGCCGTTGGACCAAGGGGTCGAAATCGGTCGGAGCTGACGGCGAACCGTGAAGCGCCAACACCGCGCGTCCGCTACCGTATTCGCGTATGAACATGGTTGTTACACTTTTCGTTCGACACGGGCTGGTGTACACGTAACACCCTGCCCCGAGCAACGAGTTCGGAGCGGGAGGCCAGGTGGGATTCTTGCACGGCTCACGTGTTCGTCGCAAATTTTTCGAGACAACGAACTCGAGATCGCGTATTTCGGCTTTGCGGATATGTTGACGTGGTTTGGGCAAAACGTGTGGATGGTTTGTGGCACCAGACCTCGGCGTGCGTGTCGAGGTCTCGAGGATTGTGCATGCGCTTTGGGTATCTCGAGCGAGTGTTCCGTTGATGTGGCTCACACCACGGCCGATTCGAGTATGTCGGCAATGGTACCTCGTCGAGTTGTATCGCGTTTGGCTTCCCTGAATGTTTGAAAGGTTTCGTGATTTCATGAGTTCCCTTCCGCGTGACATTGTTGTTCGATGGATGTCGTTTGCGAAAGAAGGCGACAATATTGTGGCGCTGCGTCGGCAAACCCATAAAGATTTGGGGTATTCGCAGGCAGCGGATCGAATGCCGCAGGATATGGAAGGATTTCATCTGGGGGCGTTCATTGGTGACGAATTGGTTTCGGTATTGAGTGCGTTCTTCTTTGAAAATGCATTCGAGTCCATGCAGGCGTACGGGTTACCGAAGTCATCGCGCGTATTGCAATATGCAAAATTTGCCGAGAATAGTGCTTATCGCGATTCAGGTATTGCGGAACTGCTAATGGCGACGATGCACCGAATGATGTACGAGGTTCTTCGGCCTCAGTACATATTCGCATTGTGTGACGGAACCGGTGATGCGATTGCGGGAAAACGTTGGACCGACGTTGGTTGGCAAGTCAACCGCACCGTGAAGACACATTGGGGTGAAGGTTCGGTCTTGATGATCCAGCCGAGCAAAATGGAGTCTGCGTATTGTCGATCTCGGAAGGTCACCGAATTGTTATGGGATAACCTCGACAAATTCCCGCAATCGCTCGTCAAGCACCTCGAATTGGCCGGGCGGATGGATTTGGTTGCGCGCGCCGTATTGCTCTCCGAGAATTTGCATGCGGTGGCCACGGCGTCGTTGAAGGACGAACTGCCGCGTCTTTCAGCGCAAACACGATTGTTGTTTGCCGAGCAAAAGCCACGTATATCGGCGGTCGACTTTCCCAAACCGCCGGCTCGTTTGTTGGATGTCGGGGCCGGGCCGGGCGTGTACCTGGCGGCGCTTGGAAAGACCGAGAAATTCAATGGTTATGAGTTGATTGGGATCGACGTGTCCAAGGAAATGGTCACGTATGCACGACTCAATCGAGCCGATATCAAATGGCAACAAGCGAATGCTTATGATACGAAGCAGCCCGATGCGAGTATCGATGTCGTGCATTTGAATTTCGTCATGATTCACCTCATGAGCCCGGCGCTCGCATTACGGGAATTCGCGCGCATTCTTCGTCCGGGGGGATTGTTGTATATCGTGGACGTGAATGATTCGACATTTCGCGGCCCCGCGTTGATGAAGGGCTTGATCGATGCGTATCATCAATGGACGGTGGGGGATCGAAATGTGCTGAATGTGTTGCCACGAGTCGCGCCCGAATGGGGCTTTGAGCTTAGGCATCGTTTTTCAACCGCGGTTCGAAACACCGGGACGTCGCCCGATCCGGAGTTCTATCCCGACGAATTGCGGCTTGATCATATCAAAATGTGGGCCATGTTTTCGTTTATTGGTCAACGCGACGAATTTACGTCTCAAATGCAGGCTGCTCACGACAACTACTTCGGTTCGATTGAAAAGTGTGAAATTTGCATTCAAACACACGTATACCAAAAGGTGCATGAAGACCGTTCCGCGAGACAAGCGCAGCATTTGCAGTCGGTCACGAACGCATAAGGCGTTTTGATTCCAACACAGCGAATAGGAGATGCAACCATGAAGACGCCGACTCCAACGATTCAGAAGGATGCGCTATCCGAGGCGCGGGATCTGCTCCAGGAACCGTCTCGCGATACGAAGCGCAAAATCCTCATTGCGGTCAATATGATCTTCGGGCTTGTGATTTCGTTGCATGTGATCACTCAGCTTGCAACGAACGGCCGTTTACCGGCGCCCGAGCGCGATAATATCATCTACCCCGTCATTATTCTGGGAATGTTCGGATCCGCGGCCTACAACGGCTATTGCTTGACTCGCAAAGGTGGCGGCAGCGAGCGTTGGGATGCCATTACGGCTTGGTCGAGCGTCATCATCCTGCAGCTCGTGGCATTGACGCTCGTGCATTCCAGCCCGAACCTGCCGTTGAGCCTCATGTCGGATCGGACATTTTCCATCCTCACGATCGTTTTCACAGGCATCATTTTGAATCGTCGCGCGGCGCTTGTATGGTTCATGATTACCCTGGTGAGCCTGTACTTTGCCGTGACAAACATCGGCTCGCAGTTCGTTTACTATCTGATGACGAGTGACGAGGTGGCCAGGCTGCAAGCTCTTGCGGGACAAGACGCTTATACCGGTCGCATGGCGACGGCATTGCAGGAAAAAATAATTCCCTTGCCGATCATGCTGATCGCGCTGGTTTCGCTCATCTATTCCTTGCTCGCCTTCTTCGCCACCTTCTTCGAAGCGGGAATGATTGGTCAGGTGCTCAAGGCGATTCCGACGGCGATCGACAAAATCCAAATTGCCTCCGCGGAAAAACAGAAGCTCGAGCAGGAAAACGTTCGTATGGGCGCCGAACTCGACGTCGCGCAACGTATTCAAGCAATGATCCTGCCCAAGCAAGAGGAGCTCAAGAAGTGTAAAGGGCTCGACGTGGCGGCCAAAATGGTCCCGGCATCCGAGGTCGGAGGGGACCTTTACGATGTTCTGCCGCAAAACGACGGCTCCACTGCGCTCGTTATCGGCGACGTGACCGATCACGGCTTGGCCTCGGGGCTCGTCATGCTCATGTCCCAGTCTTCGTTGCGCTTGTGTCTCGAGGAAGCCAGCGCGGATTTGCTCAAGTCGCTGCAATTCCTGAACAACATGCTCTACAAGAACGTCCAGACGCGCATGAACGATTCGCGCACGCTGACGCTGGCGCTCTTGCACCATAAAGACGGTTTTGTCAGAATGGCAGGGCAACACGAAAGCGTCGTGATCCTTCGTAAAGGGCAAACCGAACCCGAAGAAATCGAAACGGGCGACCTGGGGACCGTCGTCGGTATGATCGACGATATCGAACCGATGGTTGCCGAGACAAACTTCCGCATCGAGCCGGGCGACTACATGTTGCTTTATACCGACGGCGCGACGGAAGCCGAAAATCCCAAAGGGGAGCAATATGGCATCGGGCGCCTCAAAGAGTCGCTCACGCGCGCTCAAGGCAAACCCGCGGATGAAATGGTCAAAGTCCTTTTCTCCGATTTGATGGCCTTCATCGACACCGCGTCGGTGCTGGATGACATAACGCTCGTCGTCGTTCGCGCCAAAGAATGATCGACGCTCGCGTTCATTGTTCGAAGCTCCCTTGCACCACCTGTGCGCAGCAATGCACCACCCGTGAATTCGGGATCGATTCCACCACCGATCCCGATGACTTCACGCAAGCGGCGGAGTTCGTGCGCGTATGACCAAAGACGAAATTCAAAAATCCCTCGTTCAAGAAATCGCGCACGTTCTGGGTATCGAGCCTGATTCCGTCGATCCGCGCGAGCGATTCAATCGTTCCGGATTGGATTCTTTGGGCACGACGCGCATGATCGCCGCTCTGTCGCAACTGCTCGGGCGGCCCTTGTCCCCCACGCTCGCCTGGGAGTATCCGACAGTCGAAGCCCTTGCCTCTTTTTTGGCGCAGTCGGCCGATCACCATCCGACAGCAATCATAGACACGACAAAATCCGCGCGAAATCGGGTCGACGAGCCCATTGCGATTGTCGGTATGGCGTGTCGATTTCCGGGGGGCGCGGAGAATCCAGGCTTATTTTGGCGCCTGCTCTGTGAAGGCTTTGATGCGATTACCGACGTGCCGAAAAATCGGTGGAATTTTGATGAATCCGAGAATGCCGAACCACCCGATTCGCGTCGTACGTATTTGCGTCGAGGCGGCTTTTTGCACGAAATCGATGGCTTCGATCCATTACATTTTCATATCTCCCCGCGTGAAGCGGAACAAATGGATCCGCAACAACGGTTGATGCTCGAACTGTCATGGGAGGCCATCGAGGACGCCGGAGTCGTCGTGGAAAAACTACGCGGCAGCTCGACGGGCGTATTTACCGGTGTGGTTTTCGGCGATTACGACGTCATTCAAGACGTGACGGGAGATCGCAAAACAAATCAGTATACGACCACCGGTTCGGTTCAAGCCGTCATTGCAAATCGAATTTCTTACGTTTTAGGTTTGTCTGGTCCAAGTTATGTCGTCAATGCCGCCTGTGCCTCGTCGCTTCTCGCCGTGCATCTGGCCTGCCAAAGCATCCGCAATGGGGAATGCGCCGTAGCTCTTGCGGGCGGCGTTCAACTCAACATGGCCATGACCACGTCGCTCGGAGTATCTCGGTTCGGCGCGCTGTCGCCCGACGGACTCTGCAGAACATTCGATGCCGACGCCAATGGTTACGTTCGTGGTGAAGGCGCCGGAGTGATTGTATTGCGCCCCCTGTCCGAAGCGCGTCGTCGAGGCGACCGGATTTATGCAATCATTCGAGGGAGCGCGACGAATAACAATGGTGCGGGTAACGGCTTGACTGCGCCCAGTCCCGAGGCGCAACGTGCCGTCATCGCCGACGCATTGGACCGCGCACAGGTGGATCCCGCCACCATTCAGTACGTCGAGCTGCACGGGACAGGTACGATCCTTGGTGATCCCATCGAGGCATCCGCGTTGGGCTCGGCGTATACGCGCTCTCGGCCGCCCGGGCCCAATCTGCTCGTCGGGTCGGTTAAAACCAATATCGGGCATTTGGAAGCAAGCGCCGGTATCGCTGGGCTGATGAAAACCGCATTGGCGCTGTATCATCAACGATTGCCCCCCAGTTTGCATTTCAAACGTGGCAATCCGTATATCGATTTTGAATCGCTCAAACTCGAAGTCGTCACCGCGGTTCGTACGTGGCCGGATATCGGCAATGGAGTCTATCGAGCCGGGGTCAGTTCATTCGGTTTTGGCGGCACCAATGTTCACGCCATTGTCGAATCGTGGCCCGCTCCTGTCGGCCATATCCTGCCTCTTGCCGCCGCTTCGGGCCCGGAACTGGAGAATCTTGCGTCGCGAATGCGCGACTGGCTCGAACACGGACCAGCTTCGATCTCCGCCGCCGATATCTGCTGTGCCGCGGGAAATCGGCTCACGTCGGGGCCCGTGCGACTTGCGGTCGTGGGCGCGTCGCGTGACGCGCTTGCGCATGCGCTGGGGCAATGGCGTGACGGCACGACAACCGGCACGAGTTTGCCGGGTTCCTCTCGAAAAACCGTTTTCGTATTTTCCGGCTTGGGTTCTCAATGGGCGGTAATGAGTCGTCGGGTCTGGGACGCGAATCCGGCATTCATGGCGGCGTTGCACCAATGCGACGCATATTTCGAGCCGATTTCGGGGTGGTCGATCGTTCGCATATTGTTCGATGACGATGTTCCGGATTTGTTGAACGGAATGGATCGGCTCGATGTGATTGTTCCCTTGCTCGTGGCTGTCCAGATTGCCATGGCTCGTCTTTGGATGGCTTGGGGAATCGAGCCGGGGGCGCTCGTGGGTCATAGCGTCGGTGAAATTGCGGCCGCGCACATTGCCGGCGTCATCGATTTACATGAAGCCATGACGATCGCGTATCATACGGCGCTGGCATATCGCGCTTCCGTCGTATCCGGCACGGGAATGCTGGCCTTTTTGGGCTGCACGCCGAACGAGCTGGTTAGTCTGCTCGAAGCGGCGCAGGCGGATGTTTTCGTCGCGGGCCAAAACGATCCTCATTCGTGCATCGTGTCCGGCGTGGCGAACGCCGTTCGTCAATTGGTCGAAGAATGTACACAACGCGGAATTTTCGCTCGAATATTGGGCAATGTGTACGCCCATTGTCCTTCGGTGCGACCATTTACCACGGACCTGTCGCGGGCGCTCGCGGGACGGCTCGCGCGTCGCAAACCGCGAATCCCGATGATGTCGACCGTGACCGGTTCGTGGATTTTGAATTCCGATATCGATGTCGCGCATTGGGTGGCAAATATCGAGCAACCGGTACGTTTCGGTGCGGGCATCGAGTCCTTGTGGCGCGAGGGTTTTGGTTGCTTCGTCGAAATGAGCCCCCACGCGATTTTGACGCGTTCGATCAATACCACGATCACCGCAATGGGCGGCGAGCCGCTCGTCATCGCTTCGGAGCTGCGTGGCGATGGCGAGCCGGGGCCACTGCCAAAGGCGCTCGGTCGGCTTTTCGAGGTCGGAGCGGACGTGAATTGGAGTTCCGTGCTGCCCGCGGTCGGTTCACAATTGGCATTACCTCCGGATTTGATCTTCGATCGGAAAGTCGAATTCGAGAATTCACCGGCGCGGCTTTTCACTTTATCGGCTGGAACCGAGTCGGCATTGAATGCCTACATCTGCCGACTCGGCGATCATTTGCGCGCCCATCCGGAGCTGGCGCCGGGCGACGTCGCTCATAGCCTGGCAATGACGCGAAGCACGATGGCTCATCGAGCGGCTATCGTGTCGACGTCCCGGGAAGACCTGCTGGAATTACTCGACGCGGACGCAACGGGGCGGACGGCGGCCGGTATTGCGCGGGGATTTGCCGCCACGCGTACGCCCCAGGTCATTTTCGTTTTTCCGGGCCAAGGTTCGCAATGGGTCGGTATGGCGCGTAGGCTCCGCCGAGAAGAACCGTTCTTTGGCGATGCTTTATCCGCCGGTGACGAAGCGATCCGAAAAGAGGCCGGTTTTTCGATTCTTGAAGAACTGGACAAACCAGAAGAGACTTCGCGACTTGGGGAAACGATTGTCGCTCAGCCGGTTCTATTTGCCATTGAAGTGGCGCTGGCGAAATTGTTCCAATTCTGGGGAGTCGTGCCTTCGGCGGTCATCGGGCACAGCGTTGGTGAAATCGCGGCGGCGCATATTGCCGGCATGCTCGATCTCGAACAAGCCGCGCGCCTCGTGTCCGTACGCGCCCGGATCATGCAAAAAGCCACCGGTCGTGGGAAGATGGTCTCCGTTTCGTTGGACGAACACGCCGCGAAACAGATCATTTCCGAAATGAAGGATCGCGTTGGTATCGCGGCCATCAACGATGGCACTTCGGTTGTGTTATCGGGTGATATCGACGTGGTGAATGACATCGTCGAACGATTGACGGCTCGAGGCGTAAGATCGCGGCCCCTGCGCGTCAATTATGCGTTTCACAGCCCGCAAATGGATGAGTTTCTCGACGAATTCATCGCCGCTCTGGGCGAACTCAATGCCAAGCCGGGTTCGATATCGATGATCAGCACGGTCACCGGACAAACGATTTCTTCAGGTGACCTCGACGCGCGCTATTGGTCGCGCAATATCCGGCAAACCGTGCGATTTGCGGATGCGATTACGTCGGCTCTGAACCATGATCACCCGCTGGTCATTGAAGTGGGACCCCATCCGGTCTTATCAATTTCGATCGAACAAACGCTCGAGGCGCACCACGTTGACGGCCGTGCCATTCCAACCTTGCGGCGTGATCAAGACGAACACAAGAATGTGCTGCGAGCCCTGGGAACGCTTTTTCTCCATGGGGCGGAATTCGATGGAAAGAAACTTCATCCTCGTGGCGGCCGACTCGTTGAACTTCCCCCCTATGCCTGGCAGCGCGAGCGGTATTGGATCGTGCCGCCGACGTCGACGGCACATGATGCTCGTTCCGCGGGGCAGGACACGCTGGATCATCCGTTCCTGCACGCTGCGATCTCTTTACCCGAGGACACCGGGCTCCTTCTGACCGGGCGTTTGTCGTTGCGCGAGCATTCCTGGCTTTCGGACCATCGAGTTGCCGGACAAAACGTTTTTCCTGGAACCGGATGGCTCGAAATGGCTTTGGTTGTCGCAAATCGCGCGGGCCTTTCGCTGGTTGAAGAGCTGACCCTGGAAACACCGTTGTTTCTGTCGTCGGCAACGGCGACGGCATTGCGGGTGATGCTGGAGCCGCCCGACGATACGGGGCGTCGACGGATTGTCATGCATGCTCGGGCCGAGGGCGAAGCGGATGATGCCCCATGGACAAGACATGCCCAAGGTATCGTTGCTCAGCTGGGGCCGGAAATGAGGGAATCGGTACCAACGCCGCCGGCCGTGAATACTCCAATCGAAGTCGATAAGCTGTATTCGCGATTGGCCGAGCAGGGGTTGGAATACGGTGCGGCATTTCGTGGTTTGACGTCGTTGTGGCGCGACGCCGATTCGATTTATGCGGAAGTGAGTTTGCCCGCGTCGTTCGGCGCGGAACGCGGCGCTTTCAAAATACATCCCGCGCTTTTCGATGCGGCAATTCAGTCCGTCGCCGATTCCCTAGAATTATCCGATGGGCAAGTATGGATGCCGTTTCAATTCGGCGGTGTGTCGTTGTACGGAATCGTCGGCGCGAACGCTCGCGTGCAGGCGCGTGTCGACTCGCGACTTGGACCGGAAGCTTTTTCCGCATCCATCGTGCTGACGGATGCCGCGGGAAATATCGTCGCGGCATTGTCGAATATTTTGCTGAAACGTACACCGATCGAGGGGGTACGACGATCGCGAATCAGACAATCCATCTCCGAGCATCTCTATTGTCTTGATTGGCTCGAATCGACAAGTTCGGGGCAAATGCTCCCGATTGGTGGAACATGGCTTCTCCTCGGTGAAAATACCGAGCTGTCGAGAGATGTAACAATTCGTTTGTCGGCTATGGGAGGTCGTGTCGAGAATCGACCGATCGATGCGTGGCTCGAGTCGCCGGAACCGTTTGACCCACCCTTGCGCGTCGTCTGGTTCTGCCATGCAAATGTTGCCGAAGACGTATCGTGTCCACAGCGTGCTCAATGGACGTCGAGCCGTGCGCTTCGACTGTCTCAAACCCTATCAAAGCTGGGAAAGCCAGCCCAAATCACGTTCGTGACGCGCAGCGCCGTCTCCGTCGAAGTGGGAGAATCGGTTTGGCCCGAGTATGCGGCTATTTGGGGTTACGGGCGCACGTTGATGAATGAACATCCCGAATTCGAATGCAAACTCGTCGACTTCAACGCCTCCGAGAATATCCACGAGTCACTTTGGAGAGAATTGTTTTATGTGGGCGAGGAAAATCAAATTGCGTGGCGCGAAGGAAAACGCTTCGTGGCGCGATTGGCGAAGATGCCCTTGCCCGCAAAAACGTCATTGCCCGATGATGTGAATTATTGCCTGACCGTGGGCGAAAAGGGAGTCTTCTCGAATTTGCGTTTCGATGCGCTCGAGCGACGCGCACCCGGAGCCGGTGAGGTCGAAATTGAAGTATCCGCATCGGGGCTGAATTTTCGTGATGTATTGAATACGCTGGGGATGTATCCCGGCGAGGCGGGGCTGCTTGGCGCTGAATGCTCCGGATATGTCGTAGCTGTCGGAGACCGAGTTCATCACGTCCAGGTTGGAGATCGCGTCATGGCGCTCGTACCGGGCGCTTTTCGAGCGTTTGTCACGGTTGACGCTCGCCTCGTGGCCCCCGTGCCCAAAGCTCTTTCCATGGTGGAAGCTGCTACGATTCCCGTCGTATTCCTCACCGCCCATTACGCATTGCATGATTTGGCAAATTTGCAGGCCGGCGAGCATATTCTCGTACACGCGGCGGCGGGGGGAGTCGGCATGGCGGCGGTACAGATAGCGACCCAAATCGGGGCGAAGATTTTGGCGACCGCAAGTCCCTCGAAATGGTCTGTTGTCCGCGCAATGGGGGTGGAACACGTTGCCAGTTCGCGAAATATCGAATTCGCGGAAGCATTTCGTGATGTCTCCGCCGGGCGAGGAGTCGACGTCGTCCTGAATGCGCTGACCGGCGAATTCGTCGACGCCGGCCTTTCCCTTTTGCGCGCGGGCGGCCGTTTTCTCGAGATGGGAAAAACGGATATCCAGCCGAGTGAGACCATTGCGCACAACCATCCCGGGGTCACGTATCGAGCGTTCGACTTGTGGGAAGCGGGGCCGGAACGTATTCGCGAAATGTTGGCGGCTATCGTTGCCGGCTTTGAATCGGGAGCTCTGCATCCCTTGCCGGTCCGTTGTTTTCCCATTCAAGAGGCTCAAGCGGCATTTCGCTTCATGGCTCAAGCGCGGCATATCGGCAAAATTGCGCTGTTTGCGGCCCCGGCACAAACTGGTTTTTCCCGTGGTACGGTGCTGGTGACGGGAGGTCTTGGGGCGTTGGGATTGCGCGTGGCCCGGTGGCTCTGGGAGCGTTACCGCATTGCGAATTTGGTGCTCGTTGGACGGAGCGGACCCACGGAAGAAACGAGCGCGGAGATCGAACGACTGCGGTCGGAAGGCGCGGTCGTCACGATTGCCCGAGTCGACGTATCGGATGCGCCCGCCGTGCGCGCATTCATGAATTCAATTCCACAGGATCGGCCGCTGCGCGGAATCATTCACGCCGCCGGCGTCCTCGATGATGGCATCATTGCAGAACAAACCCCGGATCGGTTTGTCCGAGTCTTCGGGCCGAAAGTGCAGGGGGCGTGGAATCTGTACGAAGCAACCCGCCATGAGCCGTTGGCCTTCTTCGTCTTCTTTTCGTCGGTCGCGGGGATATTCGGTAATGCCGGGCAATCCTCTTATGCGGCGGCCAATGCGTTTCTCGACGGGCTTGCGGCGCAGATTCGCGCGGCCGGCATATTCGCATCGAGTTTGGCTTGGGGACCGTGGGACGGCGGGGGAATGGCTGCGAAACTGAGGGACCAAGATCTCGTTCGGCTGAAGCGAGCCGGTTTGTTGCCGATGAGGGTGGGGGAGGGGCTCGCCATAGTAGAGGAATCCCTACGATTGCCCAATGCCTTGCTCATTCCGATGAATCTCGACGTCGCGGCGCTTGCCCGCAACGATTCCATTCCGCCGCTGGTGCGTGGCCTCGTCTCTTCGCGCGTTCAGGTTTCCACGACGGTACATACCCCCCCATCGTCGACCATGCCCCTCGCCCGCGTGCCCGAAGCACAACGTTTCACGCACGCAATGGCCGCTGTTCGACGCGTTGCAGCGGAGGTCTTGGGTTTGTCCGGGCAGGATGCCGTTCCGACCGACAAGTCTCTATTCGAATTAGGTCTGGATTCGCTCATGACCGTGGAATTGCGAAATAGAATCGCGAAACTTCTGGGCGTCCAGCTCGATGCAAATGTGATCATGCAGGCGCCCCGACCGATTGAATTGGTCGCCGAAATCCTACGCGCCCTCGATGTATCGACCGCAAAAAAGCAGACGATCACGATACCGCCGATACCGTCGGGCGCACATCAGGCAATCACGATACCGCCCATGCCCTCGAGCACTCGTCAGGTCATCACGATACCGCCGATGCCTTCGAGTTCGCGACGTTCCACGCTCCATCCCCTGTCTTCCGCCCAAAGTCGACTCTACTTTTTGGATCGCATTCTCGAACGCCGCGAGACCTACAATGTGCAAATCGCATTGCAGGTAAAAGCCGTTTTGAATGTCGATCGACTCAAGTTTGCCCTGGCCAAACTGGCCATTCGTCACGACCAACTGCGCATGCAAATCTTCGAAGGACCCGACGGACCGCAGCAGCGGATATTGCCCTGGGTCGATATTTCACTCGAGGAAATTGATCTTCGCGCGGACGCTCGAGATGAGTTCATTCGGATCGTACACGAACGAGGCGCCGTGCCCTTCGATCTCGCGAAAGCGCCCCTCTTGCGGGTCACGTTGGCTCATCTCGACGACCAATCGAGCGGCTTGATCCTGGTTTGGCACCACATTGCCACCGATGGTTGGTCCATCGGCCGATTTTTGCAGGACCTCGAAGCCTATTACACGGCCTCCGATATTCAATTGCCGCCGATACCGGCGTATCATGAGCTCGTCGTCGCTCGTCGACTCGAAGGCATTGCCAGGGACGACCATCAGCTGTGGTGGACCAATTATCTCGCCGGGGCTGAGCCGCTCGAGCTGCCGACCGACCATAATCCGGCTCGTCGTTAGCAGCGTGGCGGCCGGGCTGCATTCGCGTTCGATGCGGCC